>CAYTRM010000523.1:0-1882 GCA_964440225.1 uncultured Thermoleophilia bacterium
AGGCCGGCCATGCGCAGCGTCTCCTCGACCAGCGGCAGCGAGGGCGTGTGGGGCTCGACGTCGACCAGCGTCGGGTAGACCTGGCGCGCGAGCTCCCCGGCGAGGTGCATGGTGCCGAGGCTGTGGGCGAAACGGCTGTGCTCGGCGGTCGGGAAGACCCACCATGAGCTCTGCAGCTGGTGGATGCGCTTGAGGCGCTGCACCCAGGGGTTGTCGATGACGTCGGGTTCGGCGATCTCGCCGGCGCGGGAGAGCGTGATGCGCAGGTAGCCGTAGAGCGGGTCGGCGATGAGGTGGACGTCGTCGTACGGGAGCTTCATGGCCCCAGCCTACCGTCGCCCCCGGACGACGACAAGGACGCGCCGGGGCCGCCGGCCCTGCCGGACGACCGGCGCGGACTCTCGCGCGCAGGTCAGCTGCGGTCAGCCGGCGCGGCCTCCAGCAGCCCGCGGTAGGCGGCCTCGTGGGCGGAGATGAAGGCGTCGCTGCCGAAACGCTCCTCGACCGCGCGGCGGCACTGCGCCGGGTCGATCTCGTCGATGTGGCGAGCCGCCTCCGCCATCTCGTCGGCGGATTCGACGATGAACCCGGTGCGCCCGTGCTCGATCACCTCCGGCACCGAGCCCTGGCGCATGGCGATCACGGGTGTGCCGCAGGCCAGCGACTCGATCATGACCAGACCGAAGGGCTCCGGCCACTGGATGGGGAAGAGCGTGCAGCGGGCGCGCCTGTACAGCTCGACCTTGGTCTCGTGGTCGACCTCGCCGCGGAAGTGGACGTTGTCCGAGAGGTGCGGCTCGACTTCGGAGGCGAAGAACTCCCGCTCCGGCCCTTCGTTCACCTTGCCGGCCATGATGAGCCGGGTGTCCAGGCGGCGCGCGACCTCGATAGCCGTGTGCGCGCCCTTGTCGGCGGTCATGCGGCCGATGAAGAGGAAGTAGTCGTCCTTCGCGGCCTCGAAGGGCATGTGCTCCACGTCGATCGCGTTGGGGATCGTGCCCGCGAAGCGCAGGTCGGGGAACCCGTTCCGCTGATAGTCGGAGATGGCGATGAAGGCGAGGTCGTGGCGCAGGGCGCTCAGCATCTCCTGGGTCAGCCGGTCGGCGGGACCGTGGAGCGTGGCGACGACGGGAGTGCCGACCAGCTCGTGGACGAGCGCTCCCATGGCGCGGCTCGCGAGGCCGTCGTGATCGTGGATCACGTCGAACTGCCGCGCCAGCTTGTACGCTTCGAGGCTGTGCATCACCTCGAGGTGCCCGCCCACCTCGATCTGCTCGAACGGGGCACGGGCGAAGATGTAGCTGAGCCGCGCGTCCGTCCGCGAGTCGCCGCTCGCGAACAGCGTGACGTCGTGCCCGCGGGCGACGAGCCCTTCTGTGAGCAGGCTGACGACGAACTCGATGCCGCCGTAGCGCTGGGGCGGCAGGGGGAACCAGGGCGGTGCGATCATCCCGATGCGCATCGCGGACCTCCAGGAGGAGAGAAGTGGCAGGACGGAGAGAGCAGCCCACCATCGTGACGGACCGCACTCCACCCGCATCCTATCCCCAAGGCGCGCGCCGGCGGCGTTCGCGGGGGGATGCCCGGTGACGCCACGGGCCCCGGCTCCGGCGGCGCGTACTCCGGGTCCGGCGGCGCGCGTGGCGCATCCGGCGCCCTGCATGCCGGGGGCGGCGCCTTGGAGTACGCTTGACCCGTGATCGACCTGCACACCCACACGACGTACTCGGACGGCTCGCTCACCCCGGCGGAGCTCGTGGAAGCCGCGGCGGCGATGGGCCTCTCGGCCGTCGCCGTCACCGACCACGACACGGTCGACGGCCTGCCCGAGGCGCTGGCCGCCGGCGAGCGCCTCGGCATCGAGGTCGTGCCCGGCGTGGAG
>CAYTRM010000524.1:0-1882 GCA_964440225.1 uncultured Thermoleophilia bacterium
GTCACTTGCGCCAAGTATCGGGGGGGTGGGAGGGGCGGCAAGTACGGGGTGGGGGGGACTAGCGCCGCTCCTGGAGGAACCGGTCGAAGGCCTCCAGGCCAGACTCCAGACCAAGCCGCCCGAGACCGACGCGGAAGTGGTCCGCCGGGGTCTCGGCGAGTTCCGAGTAGTAGATGCTCGCCGGCAGGACCAGGACGCCTTCCTTCATGAGGAGGTCGTGACAGAACGCCTCGACGTCCCCGCCCTTGTACCGCGGGAAGCAGACGCACCCGCCGACCGGCGGCTCCCAGTCGAAGAGGTCGGCCCATCGGGCGAAGAAGGCGTCGAAGAGCGGCCGGTTGGCGGCGATGACCCCGCGATTGCGCTCCCAGATCCGCTCGCGGTTGCGCAGCGCGAGCGCCGTCAGATACTCCGTGGGGCCGGCGTTGCAGATCGTCGTGTAGTGCTTGCGCTTCTCCAGGCGCTCCAGCAGTGCCCGGTCGCGGCAGGCCAGCCAGCCGATGCGCAGGCCGGGCAGACCGTAGGACTTGGAGGCCACGTTGAGCGAGACGGCGGTCTCAGAGAGGTCCGCGGCCTGCGTGATGGTCCGTGCGGGGTCGAGCTCGATGCCGCGGTAGACCTCGTCGCAGAACAGGCGGACGCCGCGCACCTCGCACATCGCGGCGAGCTCGCAGAAGACGGCCTCGTCGGGAACGTGCCCTGTCGGGTTGTTCGGGAAGTTGACGGCGACCAGCTTCGTGTTCGGGCGGAGCAGGCCGCGAAGCTCATCGAGGTCGAGAGTCCAGCCGTTCTCGCGACGCATGACAAGAGGGCTGACGTCGGCGCCGGTCGCCAGAGGAACGGTCTCCATCGACTGGTAGCACGGCACGGTGACGACGGCGTGGTCGCCGGGCCCCACGAGCTCCTGCATCGCCCAGAAGAGAGCCTCCTGAGCGCCGGTGAAGGCGAGCACGTGCTCGGCCTCGACGCGCTCGTAGGTGCCGGCGACCGCCTCGCGCAGGTTCTCGCTGCCCCACGAGTCGATGTACGTGAGCGGCATCCGCATGAAGCCCTCGCGATCGGCGTCGCTCCCCATGGCAAGGAGTTCCTCCAGGGTGATGCTCTCGGCGTCGGAGGCGGTGAGGTGATGCCGGACCGTGAGCTCCCACTTGCCGAGGAACTCTTCAAGACGGAACGTGCGCAGCGGCTTCATGAGCGTGCCTCCTTGAGCAAGGCGTAGACGGTGGTGCGGGACACGCCGAGGGCGCGAGCCGCATGGGCGGCGGCGTGACGCGTGGAGAACAGACCGCGCTCGTCCATGAGGCGGACGAGCGCCAGACGCTGGTCACGGGTGAGGCGGTCACGGCGCAGGCGGCGCGAGCGGCACTCCTCGTCGACGAGGAGGAGGATCTGCTCGCGCCAGTCGCGCTCGAAGAGCTCGGGCGGACGCTCTTCGACCGCAGCGGCGAACCGGGTCAGGAGCTCGGCGGCGCCGTCGAGCGGCGACCGGTCGAAGTTGATGCAGAGCAGACCGCGCCCGGCGCCCTTGGCGTTGCGCAGAACGACGCTCACGGAGGTGATCGCGCGTCCGTCGGCCAGCACCTTCGGATACGGGCCGATGACACGCGCGCCATCCGGGTGCTCGGGCAACTCCTCGATCAGGGATCTGTCGCCGACCTTGCGCTCGGAGATGGGGTTCCAGATGGCGGCGATGCGGTCGCGGCGGATGTCGTGGACCGCGACCTCGGCCAGCGGATGAAACAGCGCGACGATAGCCTCACAAACGGGGAGGTGCGGCTCGAGCCACCTGGGCGTTGGGATGGACATGGGTGAACGCTACGTCCGGAACGGACGAACTGTCAACCAAGCGGACGGTCGAGACTGGGGCATGGCGGCCGCAGCC
>CAYTRM010000525.1:0-1880 GCA_964440225.1 uncultured Thermoleophilia bacterium
GCGGTTGTTGCGCAAGCCGCCGGCGTAGACCTGGCGCGCGATCAGCTCGAGCACACCGTCGTGCAGCGGCACATCCGCGAGCCGCACGACGGCCGCGGCACCACTAGCGTCGAGCATCTCACCGAGGTGGCCCGCGAGCCCGAAGCCGCTGATGTCGGTGCACGCGTGGACGCCGACGCGAGCCATGACGCCGGCCGCCGCCGCGTTCAGCGCCGCGGCCTCCTCGATGGCCGGCATCATCTCCTCTTCCGTCACGACGCCGTTCTTGAGCCCGCTGGCGAGCACACCGATGCCGAGGCGCTTCGTCAGCACCAATCGGTCGCCCGGCTTCGCCCCACCGTTGTAGACGATGTCAGCCGGTCGGGCGATGCCCGTCACGGCCAGACCGAACTTGGGCTCCTTGTCGTCGATCGAGTGCCCGCCGGCCAGCTCGGCGCCGGCCTCCAGCACCTTCTCCATGCCGCCGCGCAGGATCTCGCCGAGGTGCGCGAAGTCCAGATCGGCCGGCCAGGCGACGAGGTTCATCGCCGTCAGCGGCCTGGCGCCCATCGCGTACACGTCGCTCAGCGCGTTCGCGGCCGCCAGTTGCCCGAACCAGTACGGCGAGTCGACGATGGGCGTGAAGAAGTCGACCGTCTGCACCAGGCAGAGGTCGTCGGTGATCGGCACCACGGCGGCGTCGTCGTGCGTCTCAATGAGACGCGCGAACTCACCGGTGGCGGCGGGCATGCTCTCGAGGACGGCCTGCAGGTCGCACGGACCCAGCTTGGCCGCTCAGCCGCTCTTGGCCGCGAACTGCGTGAGTCGAATCTTGTCGGTCATGCGTCTAGCTTACCGCAGGCGGCCGCTCGCCCGGCGACGCCGGTGATACGCTAGGGTGGTCGTGAGCACGCATCGTTCGCGCCCGGACGCGCCATACAGCCTGTACGTCAGTGAACGCGGCGAGGAGCTGAGCCGCAGGCGTCGGCGACGCCGTCAGACCGTCCTTCTCCTCCTCCTCGTGCTCACCGTCGCCGTGGGCGTCTTCGTCGGCGGCGGCTGGGCGCAGCGACTGTGGGAGCAGTACGCGACGCCGGACGCCGCCGGGAAGCCGGCCGCCAGCGCCGCACCCCGGCCGACGATGGACAACGTCCTCATCTTCACGGCGTCACGCGCCGCCGCGGTCGACCCGCCGCCGCCGATCGAAGCCAAGGGCGACGGCGTCAAGGTGAGCAGCTTTCTCGGCGACGAGACGCGGCGGCTGTACGGTCTGGGGCCGCCGCCCAAGCGCCTCGAGCTCATCTGGAAGACGACCATCGGCAGCGGCATGACCTCGCCGGTGGGCAAGGGCAAGAACGAGCCGTGGACGGGCACCGGCTGGACGGGCCAGCCCGTCATCGTCCGTGACAAGGGCACGCTCTATCTGCTCCTCGGCGGATTCGACCACAACCTCCACAAGATCGACCTCCGGACCGGCGAGGTGATCTGGGAGTACGCGTACGACGACATCATCAAGAGCACGGCGACAGTGATCGAGGACCCGAACCCCGAGAACCGGGACGATCGCTACCTCGTGCTCGCCGGCTCGCGACGTGGCTGGCCGTCGAGCTACACCGACCCGACCCTGGCGCCGTACCGGGCGGTGTCGCTCGGTACCGGCGAGGAGGTCTGGCGGCTGCCCGTACCGCTCACGGCCAGTTACAGCCGCGACGTCGACGGCAGCGGCTTCCTCTACGACGGTCGCATGTACTCCGGGGTCGAGAGCGGCTGGTTCTACAAGCTCGACCCGTTCACCACCCGGAGCTGGAACGGGCACCGCACCCCGCGCATCATCGCCAAGCGCCTGCTGCTCGGCGACCCCGGCGACGCCTCGGCCCACGGCGGCAACCTCGTGCTCGAGG
>CAYTRM010000526.1:0-1877 GCA_964440225.1 uncultured Thermoleophilia bacterium
GGACGACCACGCTCCGAGATGGCCATCTGACGTCTGCAAAACCTCCATCATCGGTTCAACTCCGATCGCCGCCTCCAAGCCTTTCTTCCTGCACCTGGTCGTTTCTGACGCTGCACCCATCTCCTCGTACCAGCCCAAGAGCCGACGATGCTGCCGACGTTGCCACCTCGACTGAGCGTGTGTGGCCTCGGTGCATGCTTGTACGGCTCGGGACCTGGTGGACCCTGGCGGCAGAGCCGAGGATGGGGAGCCCGACCGCCTCGAGATCAGCAGCCCAGGCGGCCTGTTCGGCGACGTCACGTTGGACACGCTCGAGGAGCGGCAGTCGACGCGAAACCTACGGCTGATGCAGATGATGGAGGATCATCGCCTGGTCGATAATCGCGGCTCCGGCATCAACGGCATGATCGCAGAGATGCGCGATGCCCACCTGGAGCCGCCGCGGTTCAGTGACGACCGTAGCTACTTCAGGGTCATCTTCTACCGCCACACGCTCATGCTCAGCGGCGAGGGGATCGACTGGCTCAACGCAGTGGCGGCGGCGCTGCCGATCTCGGACAGGCAGCGCCTTGCGCTGCTCTACCTGCGCAGCAACAAGCGGATGACGAACAGCGACTACCGGCGGCTCCACCGCGTCGACAGTCGCCTCGCCGCTCGCGAACTGCAGGAGCTCGTGGCACTGAGTGCGGTCGAGATGCGCGGCGTCCGCGGCGGCTCGCACTACGTGCTGGCGCTTCCGGCGGCGATCCCTCAGTCGAGCAGAGAGCCTGCCGATCACGACGTTGAGGAGATCCTCGCATTCGTCCGCCGCGAGGGTTTCATCACCAACGGGCAGTGCCGGGAGCTGCTCGGCATCACTAGCCGGGAACGGGTCAGGCGGCTGCTGGGCCGACTCGTTGACGACGGCCGCCTCGAGCGTGTGGGACAGCGGCGCGGCGCCAGGTACGTGCTCGCCGGCTCAGCCACAGCGCCGCGATCGCGCTCCGACTGAGATGTGCGTTATGCCACGCGGGGTGTGGCATGACGAGGCAAACAGCGGCATTGTGTGGCATTCCTCGGTGGTTCTGGCTGCTTCTCGGCGGAGTGCGGCGTCGGCGCGGAGTCGGCGCAGCGTGGAAAGTGCCTGGACTGGGCGCCTTTATGCCCAGCGCGCACGTCTCCATGACCTCCAGCAGTCAGCCCGCGCGCCGCGCAACCGCGAGCTCACGGCCAAGCCACTCCGACTTCTGTCGCACTCCGGCTGTAGAATGGCGCCGTCGCCAACCGCGCGAAGGAGGGGTCCATGGCCGGAGGGGTGTTCGTCATTCAGGCAGACGAGTCCCTGGTCGAGCTCGCGGCCGCGGGCTACGACTCGGAAGACGTGCTGCAGGGCCTTCTCGCCAAGTACCCGAACCTCCTCGCCGGCGACCAGGTGGACTCTGACTCTCCGCGCCGCTGGCTGCTCGTCTCGCGCGAGGCGGCGCTGCCGGCAGAGCAGGGCGGCGGCTGGCAGTTCTCGGTCGACCACCTGCTCCTCGACCAGGACGCCGTGCCGACGCTTGTCGAGGTGAAGCGTGCCTCCGACACGCGCGCGCGCCGCGAGGTCGTTGCGCAGATACTCGACTACGCTGCGAACGCCGTCGCCTACGGACCGGTACGCCCTATCCGTGAGCAGTTCGAGGAGCGCTGCGCAGGAGAAGGGCTCGATGCCGACGAGGAGCTCGCGAGCTGCGCCGGCCCGGGCGTCGACGCCGGCGAGTTCTGGGAACGCGCCAAGACCAACCTCCAGGCCGGGCGCGTGCGCCTCGTGTTCGTGGCCGATCAGATCCACAAGGACCTGCGCCGCATCGTCGAGTTCCTGAACGAGCAGATGGACCCGGCCGAGGTCCTGGCGATCG
>CAYTRM010000527.1:0-1877 GCA_964440225.1 uncultured Thermoleophilia bacterium
GTGCGGCAGGTCAGGGGGATGGTCCGGGCCGTCGCGCCGGATGTATCGGAGCGGGTCATGTACGGCGGCATCATGTTCGCCGCGCCGGTGCCCTTCTGCGGGGTGTTCGCCTACGCGGCGCACGTTTCCGTCGAGTTCACCAGGGGCTACGAGTTGAGCGACACGTACGGTGTGCTCGAGGGAGCCGGCAAGCTGCGTCGTCACATCAAGGTGCACACCCCCGCCGATCTCGAGGCGACGCACGTGCGCGAGTACATCGCCGAAGCTCGGGACAGGGCGCGTCCCGAGTGAATCCGATGGCGACGGCGCGTGCGCGCTCGACCGCGCCTCCGGCGGGGAGGTCGCGTGCGCGTCCGTCGCGGCCGCCCCGCGGCGCCGGCGCCGAACGGCCGCGGCGGTTGACGCCCCGACGGCGGCCCGCGTAGCATGCGGTCAGCCGTCGGCGCCCGCCGGCGACGCACTTCGACCGAGGAGGCGACGATGGGCAAGGAGCTCTCCATCCTCGCGCACGACACGGTCGACCAGCCTCCCCCAGCCAGCCACATCTGACGCGTCCGCCGCGCGCCTCCCCGCGCGCGGACCGGCGCCCTCACACCCGCGGTCAGGCGGACTCTCACCACGCTCGCGCGGCGTTCGCGCACCCGTGACGCCCCGTTGCCACCATGGTAGAGTCGCGTCGAGCACTGCATAAAGCGTATGCATACGTGAAAATCTCTTCGATGAGGAGCAGGCATGATCAAAGTAGCTGAGTGGGGCACCGGCATGATGGGTCAGGGCCTCCTGGGGTTCATGCTCGACCGCCCGAAGGACACCGACCTCTGCGGCGTCATCGTCACCAATCCCGCAAAGGAGGGGAAGACGGTCGGGGAGCTGCTCGGCCGCCCCTGCGACGTCAGGATGACCACCGACTTCGCCTCGGTGCTCGCCCAGAAGCCCGAGGTCGTCTGCATCAACACGCAGAGCAACCTGCACGAGGTCACCGACCAGGTCGTCCCCGCCATCGAGGCCGGGTGCAACGTGATCTGCATCGCGGAGAAGATCAGCTACCCGTGGGCCAGCGACGCCGCCTGGGGCGACCGCATCGACGCGCTCGCCAGGAAGCACGATGTCTCGGTGCTGGGCACCGGCATCAACCCCGGCTTCATGCTCGACGCCCTCATCGTCATGTGGAGCTCGATCTGTCTGCGCGTCGATCGCATCAAGGCGACGCGCGTCAACGACCTTTCTCCGTTCGGCCCCACCGTGATGATCGGGCAGGGCGTCGGCACCACCGTCGAGGAGTTCGAGAAGGGCGTCGCCGACGGCAGCATCGTCGGTCACATCGGCTTCCCCGAGAGCATCATGCTCATCGCCAAGGCGATGGGCTGGGACATCGACGAGATCGTCGAGACCCGCGAGCCCATCGTCACCAAGGTCGAGCGCTCCACCTCGTGCGTACACGTCGCCGCCGGCGACGTGGCCGGCTGCCGCCACATCGGCAAGGGCTACGTGAACGGTGAGCTCAAGATCGAGCTCGTCCACCCGCAGCAGATCCACCCCGAGCTGGAAGGCCAGGACACCGGCGACTACATCGAGATCCACGGTGACCCGGACGTCAATATGAGCAACAAGCCGGAGATCCCGGGCGGCAAGGGCACCTACGCCAGCACCGGCAACTACATCCCGCTGATGAAGGATGCGCCCGCCGGCATGCTCACCGTCGTCGACATGCCGCTGCCGCGCTTCTGGACCCCGACTGCCTGAGAGGGGGGACCGCTTTGACAGACGTGACGCACTGCAAGGCCGGCGACTGGGTCGAGGTGGAGCGCGTGCTGCTCGAGCCTGCCGACCGCTCGAAGAACCTGCCGCCGGAGACGGCGGAGAAGCCTCTCCGGATG
>CAYTRM010000528.1:0-1877 GCA_964440225.1 uncultured Thermoleophilia bacterium
GCGCGGGGGCCCTGATGTATGCGAGCCCGGAAGCAGCGCCTTCGATGCTTGCGTGGCCGGCAGCACGGCGGATGTCGACTGCACGGCCGGCGCAGTGGCGGGTTCCCAATGCGTGTCCGGCAGCGTACCGAGCTTCTGACCGCGAGTGACGGCATCCCCGCCGCACGGTGAGGAGATCCTCGCCCGTGGGTTCGCGCTGGAGGGGCTGTCGTCTTGGGACATCGTCCCCGACCACGCGGAGGCAGCGTTGTCGGTAGAGGACCTTGCCGTCGTCATGACGCTCGGGCGGGAGTCTGGGGGGCACGCCCGCCGACTGCGGGTGGCAGTGAGGCGGGGGCAACGGCGGCCGGCGCAGCCAGCGGCGGATGTGCCCGCGGCAGGCCCCGTCGAATGCGCGATCGACCCTCCCGACTCACCGGCCATGCGCACCATCGCGATGATGCGGGTGGCGGACGTGCTCGCGCGTGACGCGCAGCGGCGCGGGGCCGTGCTGGTGCACGGGACGCTGGCCGAGCTGGATGGCGTGGGCGTCGTGCTCGCCGGCACGAGCCAGGTGGGCAAGTCGACCGCCGCCCGGCGCCTGCCGGCGCCGTGGCGCGCGCTCGCCGACGACACGGTGCTGGTCGTGCCGGATACCGGCGGGGGGTACCGGGCGCATCCCTGGCCGACGTGGAGCCGGTTCTTCGACGGCGAGGCCGAGGTGGGCGGCGAGAACGGCGTCTGGGACGTGCAGTCGTCGGTGCCGCTGGCGGCCGTCTTCTTCCTCTCGCAGGCGGACGAGGACCGTGTGGAGCCGCTGGAGCACAGCGCGCAGGCTACGGCTCTGCTCGTGGACTGCGTCGAGGCGGTCTCGCGCGGCTTGGTACGCGATCTCTCGCCGGATGTTGTGCGACGGCTGCGGCTCGAGCAGCTTGCGAACGTCGAGGCGATCGTCGCCGCGGTGCCGACGTTCAGTTTGCAGGTCAGCCTGACGGGTGAGTTCTGGCGTCTGCTCGAAGGGGCGCTCGCGCAGCTGCCCGAAAGGCGCCCGCCGTCCGCCGGCGTGGAGAGCACGTTCGTCTACTCCGGCCCGAGCATGAACCCCACTCTGGCGCAGCCGCAGTTGCTGGAGACCGAGGCAACGGCTGGAGCGCCGGTCCGGGTAGGCGACGTGGTGTGCTTCCGCTCGCCGGACACGGGCGAGACGGTGGTGCACCGGGTCGTGAGCGTCGGGGCGGACGGGATCCGGACCCGTGGCGACCGCAACCGGGCCGTGGACCCGTGGGTGCTGCGGCCAGAGGACATCCTCGGCCGGGTGGTGAGGACGCGGCGAGGGGCGGAGACGGGCCGCGTCGTCGGCGGGCGCGCCGGGCTGGCGGTCGCTTCGCTGGGCCGGGCGCGGCTGGCGCTCGGGGGCGCCGCGCGGCGGGTCTTGCGCGGCGCCTATCGCGGTCTGGCCGGCACGGGCATGCCGGCTCAGCTGTGGTCGTCCGTGGCCGGGTCCGCCGCGAGGCAGCAGATCGTGCGCTTCGGCTCCGGGCCGCTCGCCGAGCATCGCCTGTACCTCGGCGAGCGGCCGGTGGGCCGCTACGACCGGCGGCAGCGCCGCTGGGTGGTCGACCACCCGTACCGGCTGGTGGTCGACGTATCGGCGCTGCCGGACGTCCCGCCGCCGCGGAGCCCGAGTCGCCCGGCGGTATGATGCGGCCATGAGCAGCGTCGAACACCCGCCGGGCTGCCCGGGGATGTCGCCGGCGGCCGGAGTGCTGTGCGCGTGCGCCGCCGGCGCGGAGGCGCCGGACGCCGCCGCGCGGCTTCGCGCAGCGCTGGCCGCGGTCTCCGACTGGCAGGCGCTGGGCACGGCGGCCAGGCGTCACGGCATGACGGCCCTTCTGCAC
>CAYTRM010000529.1:0-1875 GCA_964440225.1 uncultured Thermoleophilia bacterium
CGTGCTCGGGGTCGAGCAGGACGTCGTCCTCGGGCGTGCGCCCGCTGTGGACGAACGCGCGAGGCGTCAGGCGCAGCGCCTCTTCGACGAGCGCTCGAGGTATGCGCGCCCGGCGGGTCGCGTGGTCCACCAGGCAGCCGGCGCCCTCCACTGCGCGCAGCGCCGGCTCGTGCGCGTACACGAAGCCGGTGTCCTCGAGGACGCCCAGCGCGCCCTCGAGGATGCGGTCCGCCTCGTCTTCGCTCAGCGCGGTGTGGCGCTCGGATGGCCCTACGGGTTCGACACGCACCTCGTTGTCCGCTTCAGCAGCTCGCGCGGCTACCCGAGCGGGCCCACGGCCGCCTCGACCGCCTCGAGGATCTCGCCGGAGGCCACGAGGGCGGCCATGGCGTTGTGGTCGGGGTAGAGCGGCCGGTCGACGTCCAGGTGGTCGACGTGGCGACGGATGACGTCCTTCGCGGCGCGCACGCCCGTGCCGGGCGTGAAGTCGCGGAAGTCGAGTGCCTGCGCCGCGCCCATGAACTCGATGCCGAGCACGCCGTACGCGTTCTCGAGGATCTGGCGGTTCTTGAGCGCCGTGTTCATGCCCATGGAGACGAAGTCTTCCTGATCGGCGGCGGCCGGGATGCTCATCGTGCTCGCCGGCGCCGCCAGGATGCGCTGCTCCGTGATGAGCATGTCGGCGGTGTACTGGCTGAGCATCAGACCGCTGTAGAAGCCCGGGTTCGGCGTGAGGAAGTCGGGCAGGCCCTGGCTCGTCGCCGGGTTCTCGAGACGGTTGAGCCGGCGCTCGCTGAGCACGCTGACCATGGTGATCGCCTGGCCGACGATCTCCATCGGCAGGCTGACCGGCGTGCCCTGGAAGTTGGCGCCCGTCAGCGTGAGCTTGTCCTCGGGCACGAAGATGGGGTTGTCGCCGACGCCGTTGAGCTCGATCTCCACCTGGCTCTTCGCCCAGGCGAGCGCGTCGTGGGCGGCGCCGATGACCTGCGGCGACGAGCGCATCGAGTAGGCGTCCTGCACCTTGGTCTTGATCTTGCCGGTGGCGAGGTCGCTGTCGTCGATGCACTTCTTGATCGCCGCGGCGCTTCGGATCGCGCCGGAGAAGCCGCGCAGCTCATGCAGCTTGGCGTTGTACGGCTTGAGATTGGCGAGCAGCGCCTCGAGGCTCATGGCGCAGGCGATCTCGGCCTGGCGGAGCCAGCGGTCGGCGTCCCAGCAGAGCAGCGCGCTCATCGCGGTGAGGACGTTGGAGCCGTTGATGGTGGCGAGACCGTCGCGCGCCTCGAGCCCCGGGACGGGGATACCGGCGCGCTCCATGGCCTTGCGGCCGGGCAGGCGTTCCCCCTCGAAGAAGGCCTCGCCCTCGCCCATCATGAGGAGGGCGAGCTGGGCCATCGGGGCGAGGTCGCCGGAGGCGCCCACCGAGCCCTTCGAGCTGATGACCGGCGTGACGCCCTTGTTCAGCATCTCGACCAGGGTCAGCGTGATCTCCGGGCGGTTACCGGAGTTGCCGTGCGCCTGCACGTTGATCCGCCCGGCCATGGCGGCGCGCACGACCTCGAGCGGCGCCGGCTCGCCGATGCCGGCCGCGTGGTTGTAGACGAGAAAGCGCTGGAACTGCTGGACCTGCTCGTCGTCGAGCACGATCTCGCTGAACTCCCCGATGCCCGTGTTGGTGCCGTACATGATCTCACGGGCTTTGATCTTGTCTTCGATCATGGCGCGGCACGCCTTGATGCGCTCGAGCGCCGTCGGGTCGAGCTCGACCTTCTCGCCGTCGCGGGCGATGCGGACGACCTTCTCGACGGTGAGCGACGCGCCGTCCAGGATGATTGTCACAGGTGTCTCCTTCCGGGGGGACCTCAGGCGCCG
>CAYTRM010000530.1:0-1870 GCA_964440225.1 uncultured Thermoleophilia bacterium
GGCGACCCCGTCCCTCTGCTTGCCTGATTCTGCAGGGGACTGACTGAACGCTTACTGGTTCTCGCGCCGCGACACGTCTCCAAGACCTCCAACCGCAGATAGCATTCGACACAGTCCGGCAAGTCCTCCTGGTGTCGGCCACTCGCATCATGACGGATGGTGCGCCGTGTGCTCCTTATGTTGACGCGTGGTGGGCGGGGCGTCTGCGTCGACGCCTCGCCCACCGCATCCATCAGAGCTTCAGCAGAACGGCGTCGGAATCCTCATCGCTCTCCGCGCTCACGCCGACGGCGTACTTGCCGCGGTCTCCTATCGCCACATCGGTGCAGGCGTCCCGGCTGGTTGCGCCATTGGCACCGACGTAGTCGAGCGGAGCCGTTACCGGCGCCACAGGGCTGTACCGCACGAGGAAGGCGGACGGCATCTGCTTGCCGAGCTGGGGCGTGGCGGAACGCCGAGGTCACTGGCGGCGAAGCCTCGGCAGTGGTCGCCGACCTCAGCCTGCTGGCCGAGACGCGGCGGGCGTGCGATGAGTTCCTCGCCACTCACGCCCGGCTCGACGTCCTCCTCCTGAACGCCAACGCGATCACGCAGACCCGGACACTGACCGCAGAGGGCCACGAGGCGAACCTCGCGCTCGGCTTCCTCTCGCGCGCGCTCATGGCGCAGTTGCTGACGCCAGCGCTTGAGGGCGCGGCACGGCCGCAGATCCTCACCGTCGTTGGGCTCAACAAGCAGCCGCACCTCGACCTCGACGACCTGACCATGAAGCGCGGCTTCTCGGGCATGAAGGCCCTAGGTCGCTGGCAGTGGGCGATGCAGATCTACGCGCGCGAGTGGAACGTGCGCGAGCGGGTGCCGATGAACGTCTACATGCCGGGGATCGTCAAGACCAAGATCCTGGGCAGTGAGCCCAACCTACTCCTGCGGACCCTGATCAAGGTCGTCTACGCTGTCAGGGCCACGACGGTCGACCAGTCGGCGGAGTACATCGCCGGGGTCGTTCGCGACGTCGAAGGGAACGGGCGACGCGACGCCTACTACTCGGTCAAGACGCTCAAGGCGCGCCGTGACCTCGAGGACGGCCCCGGCGATCAAGCGGCTCTCTGGGACTGGGCAAGCGGCTTCTCCGGCCGTACCTGCAACCGTACATCTGACAGGATTGGAGCCTCCCCGGCCGCTCCGGCGCCACGCGAGCCCCGGCGCGCAGCCTTCCCGCGCTCGGCTGTTTCACAGATCGACGCTACCGAGCGCACCGCAGGCGGCGACCATGCGCCGTGCCATGGGGCGGTGCAGTGAGGATTCATCCACGGGCCGCGTTTCGGCGGCTCGACATTAAACAAGCAATCGCTTAACCTGTCGGTGTGAGCGAGACCCCAGGCAAGCGTCCTCACTCGAACCCTCCGCCCAATCCTGCCGCCCCGTCGAGCAGCTCAACGGATGATCGGGATACCCCCTTCTCTTGGGCGGAGCCGTTGCTGCAGCGCGTAGACGACCCGGTTGCCGCCCTTCCGCCTGCTGCGCAGCGGATGCTCGCCGGGGCGATCCGGGTGATCATCAACAAGGGCTTCGGCAATTTCACGCTATCGAGCCTCGCCGCCACGTCTCGCGTGAACGTGGCGGCCGTCAAGTACTACTTCGGCAGCAAAGCAGGGCTCGTCGACGCGGTCGTCGATTCGGTGCTCTACGGGGAGATCAAGCTAGTGTCGCCGTCACAGGGTGCGTGGGAGGGACCTCCCGGACTCAGCCGCCTGGCTCGCGAGACGCTGATACTCAGCACCCCGGGAAAACCGCTAAAGGTGCTGTTCGAGCTTCTGCCACACGCCTTGCGGGACAAGAAGCTCCGCGCCAAGCTGCGGGACTACTACTC
>CAYTRM010000531.1:0-1862 GCA_964440225.1 uncultured Thermoleophilia bacterium
CTCCTACCGCGACGCGCGCACGCCTGTGGCAGTGGAGTTCAAGAAGCACGTCAACGCGGCCACGGCGTGGCGCCTCGTCCATCAGGCTCAGGCGCATCCTCAGTGGCCGTTGCTGCTCATCGCCGGTAACACCACGGCCGAGGCTCGTCGCATCCTTGAGGACCACGGCGTCGGCGTCATCGACGGCCTGGGCAACGCGCATGTCGAGCTGCCCGGCTTGCTCCTCCACCTCGAGGGTAAGGGTCGCGCCGGTGCCGCGCCGACCGGGGACCGGCGCACGCGCCTGGCGGGTAAGGCTGGTGTTGCCGCCCAGGCGCTCCTCCTCGATCCCGAGCGCGCGTGGCGAGTTGACGACCTCGCTCAGACCGCGAAGGTGTCTGTCGGCCTGGCTCACCAGGTGTTCGCTCGTCTGGAGAGGGAAGCGGTCGTCGCTTCTGAGGGCGCCGGGCCGCAGCGAAGGCGGCGCCTGGTCAATCCCACGGCGCTGCTGGATCTCTGGGCAGAAGAGCACCGCGACCGCCTGACGCAGCACACAGGCTACCTGCTCGCGCAGACCGACGAGCAGCTCGCTCGGCTGGTCGGCGCGAGACTAGCGGGAGCCGAGGTCGACTACGCCCTCACCGGGGCCGCCGGCGCGAGGCTGGTGGCTCCCTTCGTCACGGCCGTGCCGGTGGTCACCGCGTGGGTGCCGGCGACGATCGACCCACGGGAGCTGTGGGAGGTCACGCAGGCTCGCCCGACAACCGACGGTCACAACGTCGTGTTCCAGAAGGCGGACAACGACGCCGGCCTGGTCTTCCGCCAACAACAGGACGGCGAGCTCTGGGTCGCCAACCTCTTCCGGCTGTACGTGGACCTGCGGGGCGATCCGCGCCGCGGCCGAGAGCAGGCCGACAACCTGCGGCGTGAGGTGATCGGCTTCTGAGCCCGCGGGGCCACCGCACGGAGTACGACGAAGCGACCACCGCGCGCTGCGAACGGGTGCTCCTCACCCTGCTCGGCGACCTCGGTCCGTGGCACGAGCGCATCTACCTCGCCGGCGGCCTGGCGCCGCGGTATCTGGTGGGGGCGCTGCCTGAAGGTGCGCGACCTCACGTCGGCACCACCGACGTCGACCTGGTCATCGGCCTCGCCCTAGGCGACGAGGCTCCGGAGACCTACCGCACGCTTCAGAACAATCTGGAAAAGGCGCACTTCCATCAGGGCGAGCCGAGCTTCCGCTGGTCGCGTGACGTCGATGGCACGACGGTGCTGGTTGAGTTCCTCTGCGAGACCGACGCGGTGGATCCGGGTCGCATCTTCAAGCCCAGGGGCGAGCATGCGGGGTCGAAGGTCGGCGCCTTCAACGTACGCGGGGCGCGTCGCCAACCTGCTGCCCTATGCGGTCCTCAAGATCCTGGCGTTCCAGGATCGGCACGAGAACAAGGACGCCTACGACCTCGTGTTCACTCTCCTCCACTACGGCGCCGGGCCGCGCGAGGCAGGAGAGAGGGCATCGGCGAGCCCGGTCGTCGGGCATCCGCGGGTGCGTGAGGCGCTTGCGCTCATGGAGGAGCGGTTCAGCGATATCGCACAGGACGGACCCTGTTCGTACGCTGCCTTCCTGGCCCTGCCCGGCCGCGAGGAGGAGTTGGCCAGACTCCGCATGCAAGCGGTGGTGACGGTGGAGGAGTTCCTGATGGCCTTGCGTGGGTCGTCGTGAACCACGGCGCGCCGCAGACCGTGCATCCGCGCCTCGGTCAGGGCACCTTCCGCATCGCCGTCACCAGCGCCTGCGGCGCCTGCGCCGCCCTCGGGCCGCACTCGCTGCCCGCGCTCGAGGCCGCGCACGTGCGTCCCTACGCGGACGACGGCGTGCACGC
>CAYTRM010000532.1:0-1858 GCA_964440225.1 uncultured Thermoleophilia bacterium
GAAGTCGTTCTTCGGCAACGGCGGCGCCGAGGCCATCGAGGGCGCCTTCCGCCTTGCCAAGCGCGCGACCGGCAAGAACGAGTTCCTCGCCATCGAGTCGAGCTTCCACGGACGCAGCTATGCGACCCTCTCGGTGACCGGCAACTCCGGCCGCAAGAAGGGCGGCGGCCCGTACATGCCGGGCGTCGCCTTCACGCCGACCCCGTACTGCTACCGCTGCCCGTTCGAGAAGACGCCGGACACCTGCGACCTGCTCTGCGCGCGCCGCGTGGCCGAGATCGCCCGCCTGCACCTCTCGGGCTCCGTCTGCGCCTTCATCGCCGAGCCGGTGATGGGCGAGGGCGGCATCATCGTGCCGCCCGACGGCTACTTCAAGCGCGTCAAGGAGTTCCTCGACGAGGACGGCATCCTCTTCATCGCCGACGAGGTCCAGAGCGGCTTCGGGCGCACCGGCAAGATGTTCGCCATCGAGCACTTCGGCGTCGTGCCGGACATCATGACGATGGCCAAGGGCATCGCCGACGGCTGGCCGCTCAGCGCCTTCATCGCCACTCCGGAGATCGCCGACGCCTTCCAGATCGGCGACCACCTCAGCACCTTCGGCGGCAACCCCGTCAGTTGCGCTGCGTCGCTCGCCAACATCGAGTTCCTGCAGGACGGCGTTATCGAGGCGTCGGCCAAGAAGGGCGCCGCGCTCAAGGCCCGCTTCGAAGAGCTGGCCAGGACGCAGCCGCTGATCGGCGACGTGCGCGGCAAGGGCCTGATGATCGGCGTCGAGCTCATCGCCGACCCGGCGACCAAGGCCTACGGCACCGCCGCCGCCGCCTTCGTGCGCCAGTACTGCCTCGACCACAACGTGCTGATCGGCGTCGGCGGCAACTTCGGCAGCGTGCTGCGGATCCAGCCGCCGCTCGTCATCGACGACGCTCAGATCGACACCGTGTTCGCGACCGTGGCCGACGCGCTGGAGGCCTCCGCCAAGCAGTGACACGTGCGACGGGCCGCTGAGGCCCGTCGCAGCGGCGGCTTCGGGGGGAGCCGCCGCGCCTGCCGCGAAGGGCGGGGAGCCGGGAGGCTCTCCGCCCTTCGCGCGTACGCAGGACGCGGGCGGCGCACGAGCGGGTCCCGGCGCCCGGGAGCCTGCGGGAGCGCCTCGTCGCGCCGGCGGCGCGACGGCATGACTCCACGGCTCCAAGGGTACAGCGCAGACGTGGCGAACCAAGTCCCCGACGGACACGAGGGGGTACGCATGAGCTCGACGCAGGATCCACCGCAGGTCCAGGTGCAGCGCGACAGGGGGCCGGCCCCACAGGGCTACGGCAAACTCATCGCCGCCGCCGTGGTCGCGGTCATCATCCTGATCTTCGTCTTCCAGAACACGCAGGATTGGAAGATCAAGTTCCTCTTCTGGCACTTCACCTGGCCGGCGTGGCTGATGCTGGTCATCACCTTGCTGATCGGCTTCGTCACCGGCTTCCTGGTGAGCGCTCTGCTGAGGCGCCGCAAGAAGAGGGAGCTGCGCCGCCGCGCCAACGCGGGGTGAGCCGAGCCCTCAGACGGGCGGCGCGCCGTAGCCGCCGCCGCCCGGCGTCTCGACGATGAGCACGTCGCCCGGCGCCATGAGGGTCTGGGCTACGCCGGGCAGCTCTTCCACCTCGCCGCCGGCGCGTTCGACGGCGTTGCGGCCGCGGGCGCCGGGGAGGCCGCCGGCGAGCCCGTAGGGCGCCACCCGGCGGCTGCTCGAGACGATCGCCGCCGTGAGCGGCTCCAGAAAGCGCAGGCGGCGGACCACGCCGTCGCCGCCCCGGTGCTCGCCGTCTCCTCCGCTGCCGCCTCGCACGCGGAACTCCTCGACGCG
>CAYTRM010000533.1:0-1846 GCA_964440225.1 uncultured Thermoleophilia bacterium
CGGCAGCCGCGTCGCCGCCCACCGACAGCCCGAGGCCGCCGATGCGTCGCTTCTTGACCTCCGGACGGTGTCGCAACCACGCGGCGGCGGCGTCGATGTCGCGCGTAGAGCCCCACCCGTAGGCATTGGGGTCGCCCTGACTGCGGCCGTACCCGCGCGGGTCGACCAGCAGCACACCGTAGCCGTTGCGCACGAGCATGCGCGCGTGCTCCGTGGTCCAGGTGCGAGGGAAGGTGATGACGACGGCGCCGTTCTCCGGCGGCACGTACCACGCGCTCAGCGCGAGGCCGTCGCTGGTCACGAGCGTGACATCCTGCTTCGGCCGGCCCAGATCCGCCGCCTCCACGGTCTCGCTGGGCCGCTCCGTGGCCACGATGGCGATGCCGGCCGGCAGGAGCACCGAGTACAGCACGAACAACGCCGCCATCGCGAGAAGGGCGCGGCGCACGATCGTCCACCACAGCCGGCCGCCGCGCTTTCGCGAGACCCAGAGCAGCCACACACCCATCCCGACCAGGACGGCGCCGGCGGGGACGAGCAGCGCGCCGGTCACATGAGTCGCGGCGAGACCTTCCGCGCGAGCGGCGAAGACGGCCACCCCGCCGGTCACCAGCGCGAGGATGCCGAAGCCGAGGGCCAGCGAGCCGCGGAGCCCCGCGATCATCCGCGGCCAGAGATCGGCGGCGAGAAGGAGGATCGCGACCGGGACAAGGGCAGCGAGCAGATGGTCGGTCCGGGCGACGCCGGGGCGGACGAACACGAACGCAGCGAGGGTCAGGTGCAGCGCGATGACGGCCGCGCAGGCGAGCAGGACGACCCGCTCCCGCGTGCTCGGCCGGCGGGCAGGCCGGAGCACGCCGCCGTTCTCGCTCGCGCCCGCGTCCTGCGCGCGCACATCGGCCCTGGATGCGCTCACCCGGACTCCTCTCGACAGACGGCACTCCGATACGCCGCTACCCTACCGGAGCGGAAAGGCGACAGGCACCCCGGGTGGAGTGAAGCGGAACCGCTCCCCTTTGCCGGGAGACGACGAGTCACTATGCTTGTCGCCGGATCCAAGAGGGAGGAACGGTGGCCAGGATATCTGAGAACAGGTGCCTGAGGTGCGGGCGTCGAGTGTCCGCCGAGGCGCCGCGCTGCCCCGAGTGCGGCGCCGACCCGCGCAGCGGCGAACCGGCGTTCCGCAGCCGCGGCGCCGACCGGGTGCGCGTCTGCCAGGGAGTCGGCATCCGTCTGCTGGCGCAGGCAATCGACACGGCTCTGCTCCTCCTCGTCTTCATCCTCGTCTCGCTCGTCGTCTACCTGTTCATGACTGGCGCCGGCGAATTCGCGGTGGTCGGCGAGGAACCGGAGAGCTGGCCGCTCTGGCTCGCGTTCGCAGTCGCCTCGTTCGTCTACTACTGGGTCTGCGAGGGGGTCTGGGGCCGGACGCTGGGCAAGCGGTTCTGCGACCTGCGGGTCCTGCGCGCCGACGGATCGCCGATCGGCCTCGGCCGGGCGCTCGTGCGCACGCTGGCGCGTCTCGTCGACGTCCTGCCTGCCCTGTACCTCGTCGGCGCCGCCGCCATCTGGCTGACACCCCGCGACCAGCGGCTCGGCGACCTTGCCGCCGGCACCGTGGTGGTACGCCCGCGGATGGTGGAGCTGGATCTGGTCGACGATCCGCGGCAGCGGGTGATCCCCTGGCGCACCGGGCCGGAGGCGCCGACCTCCTGACTTACGGTGTCGGGGCGACCGTCGCCGGACCGGTGGGCGCCGCGTCGGCGACGACCTCGCCACCGCCGGGCGCCGCCTCCCCGAGCCGCGACACCACGACCGCCGCGACGGCGAGCAGCGCCGCTGAGAG
>CAYTRM010000534.1:0-1846 GCA_964440225.1 uncultured Thermoleophilia bacterium
CGCGTCGACCACCGCGACGATGACGTCCGGACGCTGTTCGAGGAGCGCCGCCCGCGCCGCGTGCTGATCCTCGCCGGGCCCGACCATCGCGTAGCTCCCCGGCAGGTCGACGACCTCGATGCGGCGCGCGCCCCATCGCGCGCAGGCCGTACACGCCTCCACGGTCACGCCGGCGCAATGCGCCGTCTCCTGGCCCGCGCCGGTGAGCGAGTTGAACAGCGACGACTTGCCGACGTTGGGATTGCCGGCGAGACAGACGACCAGAGGCTCACCGGCGGGACACGCCGGCGCGGGCTCGCCCCGGTCCTTTCGGAGCGCCGTCGCCATCGACTCAGCCGCGGACGAGGATCTTGTCGGTGACCTCGCGACCGAGGGCGTACTGCGACCCGCCCACGCGGACGAGGAGAGGGCCGTTGAACGGCGCCACGCTCTCGACCATGACGGGCGTGTCGGGCAGCAGGCCGAGCGAAGCGAGGTAGCGCAGCAACTCGCGGCTCTCCTCGGCGATGCAGCCGATGACGGTCTCTTCGCCGGGGGCGACCCCGGAGAGCGGACGCAACTCCTCCTCGACGAGCGATCCGTCCTCGGCAGGGATGACGTGCCCGTGGGGGCAGGTGCGCGGGTTGCCCAGGTGCTCGGCCAGCCGCGCCTCCACCTCCGGGCTGAGGACGTGCTCGAGCTTGCACGCCTCGTCGTGGACCTCGTCCCACGGCATGTCGAGGTAGTCGACGAGGAAGCGCTCGCTGAGGCGATGCCGGCGCACGAGCGTCGCGCCCTCCGCATCACCCTGCTCCGTCAGGGAGATGCCGCGTCCCTCGCCCGGCTCCCTGACCAGGCCGGCGGCCCGCAGCCGGCCGATCATCTCCGAGACCGAGGGAGGCGCCACGCCGAGCTCGTCGGCAAGCCGCTTGACCGTGACGGGGTCGGGGCCGCGCTGCAGCTTGAAGACCGCCTCGAGGTACTCCTCGGCGCTCTGTGTGCGTGTGCTCACGACACATCTCCGTTCGACGGGTACACCGGCCGCGTGGGGCCACGGACCGGCGCCCACCACACGCTGTTAGGATACCCTAATGGGTGAGAAGAGGGAATCCTGACGAACGTCAAGAGGAGGGCCGTGGGTCGACTGGAAGGGACGCCTCAACCGTGGTCGGCCGAAGGCGCGGCTGGAGCGGATGACGGGACTCGAACCCGCGATCTTCAGCTTGGGAAGCTGACGTGTTACCAGCTACACTACATCCGCTCGCGCGCCTAGTTCACCACAGCGCGGGCAGCCCCGCAACTGCCGGCCGGCCGGCGGCCCGCCGTCAGGCATCACCCTCCGAGAGCCGCAGGCAGGCCAGGAAGCCGCGATAGACCTCCGCGAACGACGTCCCGCCGATCTCGAGCGTCCGCCCGTCGAGTCTGGTCGCGCCGGGACACGTCTCCGCCAGGTCGCAGAACGTCACGCGGGTGAAGGTGAGGCGGAGGGGCTCGCCGGACCAGACGAGCGGCGCCGGAGGAGGCGCCGGCGGCAGCGCCGCGGCGACGTCCGCGCGCAGCCGGGCGCGGGCGTCCTCGGGCGGGCAGAGGGCCGCGGCCTCCCGCCGCAGACCGGTCTTCACCACCGTGGTCGTGATGCCCGGGACCAGGGCCTCCGCCTCGGCGGCGGCCTTGTCGTCGCCGGAGAGGTACACGACGGGCACGCCGTACTCGCCGGCCAGCAGGGCATCCCAATACTGCTGGGCCACCTTCCAGGGCACCAACTCCCACAGGGGGGCAATATTGAGGATCACGCCGTCGTTGAGGTCCGGCGTCAGGCGCAGCTCGGCGGCGCCTGACTCGAGCCTCTCGAGGTCGTCTGCGATCT
>CAYTRM010000535.1:0-1845 GCA_964440225.1 uncultured Thermoleophilia bacterium
CGTAGCGGGCGGCGGGAGCCTCCGCGTAGCGCTTGTGGAAGTAGCTCTTGGCCGTTTCGAGGTCGCGGGTCATCCGGAGGTGGTAACCGGCGGCCTCGAGGTGCTCGGCGAGCTCGCGTCCGTAGGCGTCGTCGCCGTCTGTCAGCAGGCCGTCGACCCACTCGTCCAGGTCCGCGGCGAAGTGGAAGCGCAGCTCGACGGTGAGATCGAGGGTCTCGCTGGCCGCTGTGCGCGCCTGCAGCGATGGATCCGCGAAGAACTCATCCAGCACTCGCTCTGGCGCGTGTACCGTCCACTTCTCGGCAGAGCCGGCTCTCTGGAGCGCCTCGAGCCACTGGCCCAGGCCGGCTTCCTCACCGACGTTGATCTCCTGCCCGGAGCCGATGAGCCCCACCAGGACGCACCACTCGGGGATGCGCTCGCCGAACTCGACAAAGGCCTCCGGCTCGGACTTGTGCTCCCGGATGCCGGGATGCTTCTTGATGACCTGCTCGAGATCCCAGGCGCGCTGTGCTTCGTCGTACACGATCACGTGCTGCGGCGGGATCGCGCCTTTGTCGCCCAGATACTGCTTCATGTAGTCCTTGACCCCGCGCACAAAGGTCTTGCCGCCGCCGCCGGCGCTGCGCAGCTCGTACTGCAAGACCTCCACGAGGGGTCCATTACCGCTGAGGAAGATGGCCGGCGCCGGTGGCTTGCCGCCGGCCCGTTCGACCCTCAGGTCGTCGAGGCTGGGGTTGTGGACGGCACTCAAGCCCACCAGCGTCTTGCCCGACCCAGGAACGCCGGCGACCAGCACGAGATGCCGAGTCCGCGTGCGGGCTGCCTCGTGAGCGATGTCGGAGACCGCATCGATGGCCGGTTGAGTCTCGGCCAGGGCGCGGTGGATCGGACGGATCTTGCCGTCCAGGAACAGCTCGCGGGCCGCCTGCACAAGTGAGGGGAGCGGGCAGTAGGCGTCCTTGGCAAGGAACTCGTCGGCTGTGATCGGTCCTTGCTCCCACGGCCGCTGCAGCTTCTGGATCAGGCCGTGGAGGGCATCTGGGCCAGCGACGTGCACGCCGTCGCGAACGCCCGCGTAGCCGTGGGCACGCGTGGGCACCAAGACCGCGTGCACTTCGCGGTCTGCACAGCGCTTGTGGTAGCAGCGTAGGTCGCGCGCGTAGGCCGCGGCCTGGTCGAGGTCGGCCTGCTCGGGCTCCGCCTTGCCTTTGAGCTCGAGCACGACGACAGCGCCGTTGACGAGAAGGACGACGTCGGGCCTGCGAGACTCGAGCGGCAACTCGTACTCGAGGATGGCCGTGTACTGCTGGGCGAGCTCGTCGATCTCGACGACCTCGCCTACCTCCACCTGGATCTTGGGGATGGAGTCATCCCAGGCGCGGACCTGTGATTCGCCGGCGTCTTCAAGGAAGTCCTGCAGCGAGATTCTGACCACGCGTGGCTCTGTCTCCGAGAAGGTCGGGAAGTTGCTCTCCCAGCCGTAGCGTGCGCGTGCCGAATCTGACTCAGGCGTCATGAAGTCGCTCCAATGTCGGCCCCTACGTTGGCAGTGACCATACTAGTTGACGATTCGGACGGAGCTCAAGGAGGTGACTCCACGCGCTCCATCCGGCATTGGCTCGGATGATGCCTGGCCGATGAGGCCGATTGATCAATCAGACCGAATGTAGCGCGGCCTCTGGGAATCAGTGGATTGGTGGTATCAATCGCAGTACAGACCATCCTCGAACGGACAACGGGGGGATTGATGAGCTCTCAAGCCGTGGATCAGGAGCGGCTCCATCGGTTTGCGATTTGGGGTGAGCTGCAGGCCTACTCAGGGGCACGGGCTGTTGCTCCCTC
>CAYTRM010000536.1:0-1845 GCA_964440225.1 uncultured Thermoleophilia bacterium
TTCCGGGAGCGGATGGCTCATCGGCGGCGGAGTGCTGGCGGCGTTGCTGCTGGCCTTCATCCTCCAGAACCGGGAGACGGTGTCCTTCACCTGGCTCTTCTGGACGTTCGACGCGCCGCTCTGGCTCGTGCTCGTGATCACCGCGGTGGTGGCGTTCGTGATCGGTCAGTTCGCGCTGATGTGGCGCCGGCACAAGCGGCGTCAGGCGCGTCGCGACGCACGCTAGCAGCCGTCACGCTCCTCGATGCGCGCCGACGGGTCTACGTCAGCCCGCGAGCGCCTGCTTCTTCATCGTCTCGAATTCCTCGGCGGTGATGGCGCCCTGTTCTTTCAGAGCAGAGAGCTTGCCGGACTTCCGCAGCTCGTAGGCATTTTCGCCCGTCCGCGAATGCGTTTTCCCTGCTCAGAGCGCTTTCAGGAGTTCCAAAGTGCCGGAAAGCGTAGGCACACGACTTCTTGACTTGAGCAGGTACTTCTCGCTATCTTGTAGGCGTGTACCTGCGAGAGACACGACGCAAGAACAGAGACGGCTCGGTGGTGTCCTACCTGCAGCTCGCCCACAACGAGCGCCACCCCGAGACCGGCAGCCCCGTGGCGAGGGTGATCCACAACTTCGGACGCGCCGACCAGGTCGACCGCGAGGCCCTGCGCCGCCTCGTGGCCTCGATCTCGCGGGTGCTTGAGCCTGCGGAGGCAGTCGTTGCCGGCAGCGGCCTTGCGGAGGTGGAGGTCGTCGAGGTGCGTAGGTGCGGCGGCGCCTACGTGCTGGATGCGCTGTTTGAGCGGCTCGGCATCAGCGCCGCCCTGCGCGCGGCCGCCGCCGGCCGGCGCCTCGACGCCGAGGCGGTCGAGCGCATCTGCTTCGCGCTCGTCGCGCAGCGCGCCCTCGAGCCGGGCTCCAAGCTGGCGGCCACGCGCTGGGCGTCCGAGCGCGTCGCCATCGAGGGTTGCCCCGCGTTCACCGACGACGCCGCCTACCGCGCCATGGACTTCCTCCTTGCCGCCCTTCCCGAGATCGCCGAGGGCGTCTTTGCGAGCACGGCGAGCCTCCTCAACCTGGCCTGCGACGTGATCTTCGTCGACACCAGCTCGACCTACTTCGAGACCGACGCGGCCGACGCGGAGGTCGAGCTGGAGACAACGCTCGCCGAAGCGGAGGCCAGGGCCGCGGCGGCGGCGGGCGAGACGCAGGGCGGCCCGCCCGAAGCAGCCACGCGGCGCTTCTCGAAGCACTCCAAGGACAAGCGTCCCGACCTGCCCCAGGTGGTGATCGGCATGGCCGTCACCCGCGAGGGCGTGCCGGTGCGCTGCTGGACCTTCCCCGGCAATGCCTCCGACCAGCTCATCATCCGTACCATCCACGACGACCTCGCCGGCTGGAAGCTGAACCGCGTGCTCTGGGCCGCCGACCGCGGCTTCGCCTCGGTGGCCAATCGCGCCTACCTGCAACGAGGCGGCGGCCACTACGTGCTCGCCGAGCGGCTGCGCGGCGGGAGCGCCGAGGCGCGCGCCGCGCTCGCCCGCGCCGGCCGCTACCGCAAGGTCGCCGGGAGCCTCGAGGTGAAGGAGGTGCACATCGGCGGCGGCCTGCGCGCGCCGCGCTTCGTCGTCGTGCACAACCCCGAGGCCGCCGAACGCGACGTGCAGGTGCGAGCGAACCTCGTCGCCTACCTCGAAGAGCAGATCGCGGGCTCCGACGACTGGCCGCAGCGGCGCCGGGACGAGCTCGTCGGCAGGCTGCGCACGACGCCCGCCCTTCACCGCCTCCTGCGCCGCACCAAGGCGGGCCTGCTGCGCCTCGACCGGGCAGCTGCCTCCCGCGAGGCGAAGCTCGACGGCAAGTGG
>CAYTRM010000537.1:0-1835 GCA_964440225.1 uncultured Thermoleophilia bacterium
GTTGAAGATCCTGTCGTACTCCGCGTTCTCGTAGCCGGTGTCGTTGAAGCCGCCGCTGGAACCGACGGTGACGACCGAGAGCACGAACGCAGGGTCGGGCTCGGCGTACCAGCCGGTGGAGTACATGTCGGCCTCGCCGGCGTAAACCTTCTCGTACATGGCGTTCTCGCTGAGCACCGCGATCTCGAGCTTGATACCGACCTTGTCGAGGTATCCAGCGACCAGCTTCGCCTCCGTCGATCCGTAGGCGTACTCGCTGGGCGTCATGAAGGTGAACTCGAGCGGTGCACCATCCTTGCTCTCGCGCACACCGTCGCCGTCCACATCCGTGTACCCGGCATCCTCGAGGATCTGCTGCGCCTTCTCGGGGTCGTAGGTCATGAGCGTGTCCGTCGGCGGATCGTGGTGCCAGCTGGACCACTGCGGCACGACCGTCGTCGCCGTCTCGGCATAGCCGAACATGCAGGTCTGGGTGACGGCGTCCTTGTCGATCGCCCACGAGATGGCCTGCCGGATGGCCTTGTCGGCAAGCAGGTTGTCCTTCCACTGGCCGGTGCCACGGCAGTTGAAGCCGATGCCGTTCCAGCTGAAGCCAGCCTCGGTGGTCAGCGTGCTGCCGGCCACTTCCTTGAGCTTGGGCACCGACACGGCGTCCGGCTCGAGGATGAGGTCGAGCTTCCCCTGACGGTAGTCCTCGACCATGGTCTCCGAGGTCCGGTAGATGACGTACACGACCTCGTCGACCGCCGGCTCGCCGCCCCAGTAGTACGGGTTGCGGGTGGCGATGACGCTCGTCGAGGTCTTCGCCTCCTGCGCCTGGAACGGCCCGCTGCTCACGAGCGGGACGTTCGGGAAGGACACGCGCTCTTTGGCCGAGAGCTCGCCCCACACGTGCTCGGGGAGGATCGGGACCATCAGGTTGAGCATGCGGACCGACGGCTTGCTCGTGGTGATGACCACCGTCGCGTCGTCCGGCGCCTCGACCTTGCTCACGTACTGGAGATAGGAGAGGAAGTTGGGGTTCTGGTCGTCGAGGATCGTGGTGAAGGTGAAGACGACGTCGGCCGCGGTCAGCGGCTCCCCGTCGCTCCACTTGACGCCCTGACGCAGGGCGAAGGTCCACGTCAGGCCGTCCTCACTCGCCTCCCAGGACTCCGCCAGCTGAGGCGCGACCTGGTAGTCCGTGGTGTAGCGCGTCAGGAAGTCGTACTCGTTGTACATGAGCGCGAAACCCAGCGAGCTGGCCGTCGACAGCGGGTTGAGCGTATCGAAATCCTTGAGCAGGCCGATACGGTACTGAGTCTTGTCCGTCGGCGACGGCGACGACGCCGCGGCGACGGATGCGAAGCAGAGCACGGACAGAGTCGCCAGCAGCGCGACGGTAAGCAGGATGCGGCGCATCTTGTTCCCCCTTGCGGATGGGTCGGCCCGCCGGCTCACGGCAGGTCGAAGCGGTAGTAGGGCTGATGGTCGAGCACGAGCCGGGTGAACCGGCCGTCGAGTGGTGTGTCGAAAGCGGCGCGGCTGCCGCCGGAGGGCGGGCCGGCGCTGAAGTGCCCGTCTCCCTGTGGTTCCAGGCGCTCCTCCGTGCCCCACGTATCGAGGAGCGCCCACAGCTCGCCGGCGCGGGCGAAGACGCGCACGCACGGCCAGAAGGGGTTGTACGAGCGGTACTCGCCGAGGCAGGCCACCGCCTCGTCGGGCAGCGGCGGCGCTATCTCGGTCGGCAGCCCGCTGCACCGCCAGCGCCGCGGTCCGTGGACGAGCCCGAGCGGCCTTCCGTCCCGATCGCGCTCGACGCGGAGCACGAACCGGTCCCAACCGGGTGCGTCGAC
>CAYTRM010000538.1:0-1834 GCA_964440225.1 uncultured Thermoleophilia bacterium
GTGCCGGCGATCGGCCGGGTCTCGGCCCAGCCCTCCGCGTCGAGCGAGACCAGGCGCTCGGGCGACGAGCTGATCAGCTCGTAGTCTCCGAAGTGGAGGTATCCCGCGAAGGGCGACGGGTTGACGGCACGCAGCGTGTCGTAGAGGTGCAGGCTCGGGAGCGAATAGCAGAGGTCCAGGCGCTGCGAGAGGTTGGCCTGGAAGATGTCGCCGGCGAAGACGTACTCCTGGGTCCGGGCGACCACGGCCTCGTACTCGGCCCTGGTGAAGTTGCTGCGGAACACGGGCAGGTCGTTGCCGTGGAGCACGGCGGCGGAGGCGTGGCGCGCGCGTTCGAGGGCCGCGCCCACTCGCGCGCCCTGCGCCGCCGCCGCGCCGGCGTCCGCGGCGATGCGGTCGACCAGCAGGGCCTCGCCGGTCGCCAGGTCGTATCGCAGCAGGCGACCGGGGAGGAACACGTCGATGTCGGGGATGCCGAGGTCGTCGCGCACCGTGTCCGGCAGCCTCTCGAGGTAGCGCACGGCGTCGTACGAGAGCAGGCCGACGAGCGCTTCGGCCTCGGGCAGGCCGGTGAGCTCGCCTTCGCCATCGTCACCGGCGCCGTCGTCACCCTCGCCGCCGCCACCCGCCTGCTCGCCGTCGCAGTCCGTGAACGGCCGTGCGGCCAGCCGCGTGGCGGCGCGCAGCGCCTCGAACGGCGCCAGCCGGGTGAGAGCGCCCGCCCGCTTCGCCAGCTCGCGCGCCGCGCTCCCGCCCGCGCGCGCGGCGGAAGCTCCGGGCGTGACGGCGACGACTCCGCGTCGCGCGCGCAGCCGGAAGACGGGATCCCAGGCCAGGTAGTGCCGCCGGGCCAGCTGGGCCGATCCGCCGGCCGAGTCCAGCAGGACGACCGGAGACTCGTCCTCGAGACCGAGGGCGCGCACGAGCGCGACCGGATCGAGGGCCTGCGCGTGAAAGCGGGTGACGTGAGCGTTCATCGGCTGAGGGTCATCGGCGGTGGGTCATCGGCGGTGGGTCATCGGCGGGGCCTCCTGGCTTCGGGAGGGCGGCCGCGGCCGGCGGTCCGGCCGGCGCGAACCCGAGGCATCCGGCTACTCCTCGTCGTCGTACCCGTACTCCTCGGTCTGGCGAAGAGCGCGGAACTGCGTGTAGTCGCGCACGAAGCCGAGGCGGATGAGGCCCGTGGGGCCGTTGCGGTGCTTGGCGATCTTGACCTTGACGACGCCCTTGGACGCCGGGTCGCTCGGATCCTCCTAGATGAACATCACCATGTAGGCGTCCTGCTCGATGGCGCCCGGCTCGCGCAGGGCGGCGAGCTGCGGCTCCTTGTCGGCGCGCGCCTCGGGGGAGCGGTTGAGCTGCGACACGGCGATCACCGGCACCGAGAGCTCGCGCGCCAGCTGCTTCATCGAGCGGGAGATGTTGGAGACCTCCTGCTGGCGGTTGTCGGAGCGGCCGTCGCCGGACATCAGCTGCAGGTAGTCCACGATCACGAGGCTGAGCGGATGCTTGGCCTGCAGCCGCCGCGCCTTGGTGCGCAACTCGAACATGTTGAGGCCGGCGGTGTCGTCGATGAAGATGTCGGCCTTCTCGAGTACGCCGGCCGCCTGCACGAGCTTGAGACTGTCGAGCTGATCGACCAGCCGAAGATCGAGTTGAATGACGGCGGGAACTACAAAGACTCGCAGTCGCTCTCCACGGGGCAGAAATGCACAACCATTCTGCCCATTCTACTCATGGAGAGCGAGAAGCCGCTTCTCGTGGACCAGCCGGAGGACAACCTCGACAACCGATTCATTTCGCAGACGGTCGTCGGAAGCCTGCGGAAGGTAAA
>CAYTRM010000539.1:0-1829 GCA_964440225.1 uncultured Thermoleophilia bacterium
AGAGGGGGTACGTCGCCAGCAGCCTGGTCGCCTGTTCGACGATCACGAGATCCGCACCCCAGACGCGACGAAGAATGGGCTGCCAGCACACCTCGCGTCCCGCGCCCTCAAGGTAGCGATTGCGAACGGTCTCCTGCCACGGCAGACGCACGGCGTCGCCGCGCGACGCGTCCCTGGAGCCGGGCTGGCCGGCGATCAGCCGAAGGCGGACGCCGCGTGCGCCGAGCTCGTCACGCAGACGCTCGTAGAACGGCGCCCTGTAGTGCGGGACGTACCGGTACGCGATCACCACCTCGCGTGACCTGACGGAGCGGGCTGACGGCGGGGGGCTCATGGCTTGGTATTGTATGTCCATGAGCCCCGACCCACTCATCCTCGTCGTCGTCCCTGCCCACGACCGCAGAGAGCTCACGCGCGCCTGCCTGCACGCGCTCCGCCGGCAGGCGTACTCGCGGATGACCGTGATCGTCGTGGACGACGGCTCGACCGACGGTACCTGGGAGATGCTGAGCACGGAGTTCCCCGAAGTCGTGCGTTTGCGAGGCGGCGGCGACCTGTGGTGGACCGGCGCCACCAACCTCGGCTGCGCCTGGGCCCTGGCGAAGACGACAGAGGCTGACGCCGCCGTCGTCACGCTCAACGACGACACGGTGCCGCCGCCCGAGTGGCTCGCGCGACTCGTGAACACCGCGCGCGGGCATCCCCGCGCCCTCGTCGGGTCGCTGGTCACGGACTCCCAGGGGCTGACCACGCTTCACGCCGGGCAGTCGGTCGACTGGTGGACCGCCAAGTACAGGGCGCCTTGGCGCGGCCTGCCGCCGGCGGAGGTGCGCGCTCGCGCCGGCGACTGCATCCCCGCCGACCTCCTCTGTGGAGCCGGTACCTTCGTCCCGCTGCGGGCGCTGCGGGCGCTAGGCCCGTTCGACCAGAAGCTTCCACAGTATGCCTCCGACTACGAATACGCGCGGCGCGCCGCCACCCGCGGCTGGGGACTCCTCGTCAGCACGGGCGCCGTGCTGCCCATAGACCAGACGCAGACGGGTCTCCATGCGCGGCGCAACGAGAGCCCGCGGGCGCTCCTGCGGTCGCTGTGGAGCATCCGGTCGTCGACGGGCATCCCGCACCGCGTCCGCTTCGCCCTTCGCGCTTGCCCGCCCGCCGCCCTGCCCTCGTACCTCGCATGTGATGCGGTACGTGTGCTTGGCGGCAGCCTCCGCGACTACCTTGCTGCGCAGTCTGCTAGGCTGTCCCGGCGATGAGGCCCCCCAAGTCCACATCCCCACTCCCATCGGCCGCGACCGGCGCCGGCGACACCCGGCCGCCCGTCGCCGTCGCGCCGTCCCGCCGCGTCCTCGGCATGCGCGTCGACCACATCGAGGCACCGGCGGCGGCGCTCATCGCCGGCTGGTCCGCCGCCGCCCCCTCCTCGGCCCGCTACGTGTGCGGCGCCAACGTGCACATGACCATGGTCGCCCACGACGACCCCACCTTCAAAGACGCCGTCAACGCCGCCGACCTGGTGCTCCCGGACGGCGTCCCCATGGTGTGGGCCCTGCGCGCCCTGGGACTGCAGCAGAAGCGCCGCGTCCGTGTCTCGACCGATCTGCTCAGGGAGATCATCGGCGTGTGTGCGGACCGCCACGTCAAGGTCGGGCTGTACGGTGGGACGCCGCAGACGCTGGCCGCCATGACTGCCAACCTCCTCACGGCCTTTCCCGACCTCGACCTCGCCTTCAGCCACAGCCCCCCGTTTCGCCCGCTCACACCGGAGGAGGACGCCGCGGTGGTCCGCGAGATCGCGGCGTCCGGCGTGGGACTGCTCCTCATCG
>CAYTRM010000540.1:0-1806 GCA_964440225.1 uncultured Thermoleophilia bacterium
GTCAAGGTTTTTGAGAGCATCCGCCCGGTGATGCTGGCCGATACGGTGCGCGGCTTCAGGGACCTCGTCGACGGCAAGTGCGACGAGCTTCCCGAGCAGGCGTTCTACATGGTCGGCGACCTCAGCGGGGTCGTGGAACAGGCGGCCGTGCTGGCCGGCCGCGGCGAAAGCGCCTGAGAGGCAGCCGTGAGCGACGAGCGCTCAATCGAGCTTGAAGTGGTCACGCCCGACGGCGAGCTCTATCACGACGACGTCCGCATGGTCGTGCTGCCGGGCGTCGACGGTGAGCTCGGGGTCCTGGCTCGCCATCAGCCGCTGGTGACGCTGCTCGCCATCGGGCAGACGCGGGTGCGCCGCCTCGACGACACGTGGGAGTACATCGCCAGCGGCATCGGCTACGCGGCGATCCGCTCGAGCCGTGTGCTCGTCGTCGTCGATCACGGCGAGCTGGCGGGCGCCATCGACGTCGCTCGCGCCGAGGAGGCGCTGCGCCGCGCGCGCGAGCGCATGGAGGAGCGGGGCGACCCCGCGGCCCGGGCCGAGGTCGACTACTTCCGCGCCGAGCAGGCGCTCCAGCGCGCCGAGAACCGGCTGCGCGTGGCCCGGCGCCCGAGCTGAGCCTCGCCCGGCGCCGGCACGCGCTATACTTGTGAGCGTCTGATGGACGGCTCTAGCGAACACGACCAGCGCCTCGAGGTGCGTGGCGGCCGGTGTCTGGATGGCGAGGTCGTCCTCTCGGGGGCGAAGAACTCCGCCCTCAAGCTGCTCGCCGCCAGCCTGCTCACCGCCGAGCCCTGCACCATCCGCCGCGTTCCCCGCATCACGGACGTCGACACCATGGTGACGATGCTTCGTGCCCTGGGAGCGGAGGTGGACGGCGAGGGCGACGTGCTGCGCGTGCGCCCCGGTCGGGAGCTCAACGGGTGCGCTCCGTACGAGCTCGTGCGCACGATGCGCGCCAGCATCATCGTCATGGGACCGCTCGTGGCGCGCCTCGGCGAGGCCACCATCGCCATGCCCGGCGGCTGCAACATCGGGCCGCGGCGCATCGACTTCCACATCCGCGGTCTCGAAAAGCTCGGAGCGGTCATCGAGATGGACCACGGGTTCATCAAGGTGCACAGCAGGCAGCTCAGGGGGGCCGTCGTCCCTCTCGACTACCCGAGCGTCGGCGCCACCGAGAACCTCCTCATGGCGGCGACCGCCGCCGACGGCGAGACGGTCATCGAGAACGCGGCGCGGGAGCCCGAGATCACCGACCTCTGCGAGTTCCTCATCGGCATGGGGGCGGTCATCGAGGGCGCCGGCACGAGCACCATCCACATCGCCGGCGGGGCGGCACTGCACGGCGTCGACCACGAGGTGATCGCCGACCGCATCGAGGCGGGCACCTATCTTCTGATGGGCATCGCGACCGGCGGCGCCGTCACGACGGTCGGCCTCGACCCAGCGCACCTCGAGCTCTTCCTCGCCAAGCTGCGCGCGATGGGCGTTACCGTCGAGGAGGGCGACCGGCGCATCACGGTGAGCCGCGACGGCCCGCTGGCTCCGGTCGACGTCTCGACGCTTCCCCACCCCGGCTTCGCCACCGACCTGCAGGCGCAGTTCACCCACAATGTGAAGGTGCGCGACCTGGTCAGTGAATCGAACCGGGCGGTGGCCCGCATCCGCGCGGCGCAACAGCAATACCGCACCGACAACGCGATGCTCGGCAAGGTGAACACGATCGGCGCGAAGCTCATCACGCCGCCGGTGCGTTACAGCCAGCCGGAGCTGGCGACGCACATCACCTATCTGTACTCGATG
>CAYTRM010000541.1:0-1805 GCA_964440225.1 uncultured Thermoleophilia bacterium
CGATGAGCCCGATAGAGACGACCGCCGGGAGCGTCTCACCGCGCTCGAGGCCGCCGAAGCGGCGCACGAAGGTGCTCCGCGTGAACGTGCCTCCGAGCCAGCAGGTGCCGAGGCCGAGCTCGGTGGCGTAGAGGACGATCTGCTCCAGCAGGTGGCCGTAGTCCTCGTGATCGCGCGGCGCGTGGCGGACGGCGCCGACGATGAAGCCGGTCGCGCCCTTGATGAAGCCGTACGTGCCGAGGCGCCGGAGGGCCTCGCGGTCGCCCGGCGTCGCGGCGATGAGGCGGAAGCGCGCGTGGGAGCCGAGCGGGCCGGTGGTCCGCGCGTCCATGAAGGCCTCGAGCAGGCTCCGGCGTTCGGCGTCGATGGGCTCCGGCAGGTACGTCCGGCAGGAGTAGCGCCGGCGGATGAGCGCGTGCGCCGGCTCCGAGAGTCCGGGTGCGGCGGTCATGCTGCGCAGTCCGCCGGTCCTGCCGCGTCGCCGCCGCTCACACCTGCGTCACCAGGTACTCGAAGGCCGCCAGCGCCGCCTTGGCGCCCTCGCCGACCGAGATCACGATCTGCTTGTCGTGCGTGTCGGTGCAGTCGCCGGCGGCGAAGACGCCGCGCACCCCGGTGCGGCCGTGGCTGTCGACGACGATCTCGCCGCGCTCGTTGGTGTCCACGAGGTCGAGGGCGAAGCCGGTGTTGGGGAAGAGGCCGACCTCGACGAAGACGCCGTCCAGGTCGAGCCGCCGCGTCTCGCCGGACTCGCGGTCGCGCACCGTCAGGGCCGTCACGGCGTCGCCGCCGCCCGGGCCGCTGCCGTGGATCTCGACGGGCTCGTGGTCGGGCAGCACCACGACCCCGGCGGCTCCGGCGACCTTGTCCTGCAGCACCTCGTCGCCGGTCAGCCCGCTGCGCGCCACCAGGGTGACGTGGCCGGCGATGCCGTCCATCTCGATCGCCGCCTCGAGGGCCGAGTTGCCGCCGCCGACGACGGCGATGTCGAGGTCCTTGAAGAGCGGCCCGTCGCAGGTGGAGCAGTAGACCACGCCGCGGCCCGAGAGCTCCTTCTCGCCGGGGATCTGCAGGCGCCGCTTCTGCACGCCGCTGGCGATGATCAGCGTCCGCGCTGCCACCTCACGAATCGACTCGAGCTCCAGGATCTTGCTGCGCCCGTCGATGCGCAGGCCGACGACCTGCTCGCCGATGAGCTGCTCGATGCCGTACCGCGACGCCTGGGCGAAGAACTTCTGCACGAGGTCCGGCCCGGTGATCAGCTCGTAGCCGGGGTAGTTGGCCACGTCGCGGGTGGTGCCGAGCTGCCCGCCGATGTCGCCGGCCACGACGATCGTGCTGAGGTTCTTGCGCGCCGCGTACATGGCGGCGGCGAGGCCGGCGGGCCCGCCGCCCACGATGGCGACGTCGTAGAGCGTCTTGAGCTCGGCCGCCTCGCGGCCGAGCCGCCGGTCGAGCTCTCCGGTCGCGTTGAGCCGGGCGAGGTCGTCGTAGCCGCCGACGAGCGCGCCCTCGAGGAAGATCTCGGGCACGCTGCGGCGGCCGGAGCGCTCGACCATCTCCTGCTGGAGCGCCTCGTCGTGGGTCACGTCGATCTCGCGCCACTCCAGGCCTTTGGAGCGCAGCAGGGCCTTGGCCTTGGCGCAGAAGGGGCACCACTGCTTGGTGTAGAGGAGGAGGTCGCCGCCGCTCATCGACTGACCGCCTTCGCTTCTTCGATCAGCGCGTTCAGGTTCGTCGGGATCGGGTTGGCCTTGAGCAGCCGGGCCATCCAGGTGACGTTGTGGGCGAGGTAACGCGCCGTC
>CAYTRM010000542.1:0-1804 GCA_964440225.1 uncultured Thermoleophilia bacterium
CGCGTGCGTACGTCGTTCGCCAAGCTCGACCAGCCGCTTCCGCTCCCCAACCTCATCGACATCCAGCGGAAGTCGTGGGAGTGGTTCCTGAGCGATGGTCTGAGTGAGACCATCTCGGACATCAACCCCATCAAGGATTACTCCGAGAAGCTGCTCGTCCACTTCGGCGAGCACCAGTTCGGAGAGCCGTCCAAGTCGCTGGCCGAGTGCCGCAACAAGGACATGACGTTCTCGGCTCCTCTGACGATGAAGGTCTCGTTCATCAACGAGGAGACCGGCGAGATCCGCGAGCAGTCGGTGTTCATGGGCGACTTCCCCATGATGACCGACCGCGGCACCTTCATCATCCACGGCACCGAGCGCGTGGTCGTCACGCAGCTCGTGCGTTCGCCCGGCGCCTACATCATGGAGCCCAAGCAGGCCGAGCGCGAGAAGCAGGTCCTGGTCGCGAACCTCATGCCCCAGCGCGGCTCCTGGCTCGAGCTCGAGATCGACAAGAAGGGCACCGTCAACGTGCGCATCGACCGCAAGCGCAAGTTCCCGGTCACCGTGCTCCTGCGTGCCATGGGCTACGGCAGCAACGACGAGCTCCTCGCCCTGTTCAACGACTCCGTCTACATCCGCAACACCGTTGAGAAGGACGCGACGAACTCGCAGGAGGAGGCGCTGGTCGAGCTCTTCCGCAAGCAGCGCCCCGGCGAGCCGCCGACCCTCGACGGCGCCACGGCGATGCTCAAGGGCCTCTTCTTCGACCCCAAGCGCTACGACCTCTCGCGCGTCGGCCGTCACAAGCTGAACGTGCGTCTGCACAACCACATCAAGCCGGCCGACCGCCCCGACGCCGACGTGCGCGTGCTCGTGAACGAAGACATCATCGAGCTCATCAGCCGGCTCATCTCGCTGCCCGGCAAGCTCGGCGTGCCCGAGGACTCCAAGGACTTCGCCGCCGAGGCCGTCTCCCTGCTGCCCACGCGCCGCGAGGAGATCGCCCACGAGATCGACGAGTACGAGCACTTCGGCAACCGCCGGCTTCGCACCGTCGGCGAGCTGGTGCAGGACGCGTTCCGCATCGGCCTCGCGCGCATGGAGCGCGTCATCCGCGAGCGGCTGACCACGGAGGATCCCGACACCATCGTGCCGGCGACGCTCGTGAACATCCGTCCCGTCGTCGCGGCGCTCAAGGAGTTCTTCGGCTCCTCGCAGCTCTCGCAGTTCATGGACCAGACGAACTCGCTGTCCGGCCTCACGCACCGGCGCCGCCTGAGCGCTCTCGGCGCCGGCGGCCTCACGCGTGAGCGCGCGCCGATCGAGGTCCGCGACGTCCACCCGACCCACTACGGCCGCATCTGCCCCATCGAGACGCCTGAAGGCCCGAACATCGGCCTCATCGGTTCGCTCGCGTCCATGGCCACCGTCGATGAGTTCGGCTTCATCCGCGCCCCGTACCGGAAGGTCGTCAAGGGCAAGGTCACCGAAGAGATCGTCTACCTCGACGCGTCCGAGGAGGAGCAGGAGTTCGTCGACGCCAAGACGGGCGACATCCGCTATGCGACGATCGCCCAGGCGAACACGCCGTTCAACGCGAAGACCGGCAAGTTCGAGGACGAGCTCGTGCTGGCGCGTACCCGCGCCGGCGCCGACATCGTCCAGGTGCCGCCGGCCGACATCGACTACATGGACGTGAGCCCGACGCAGCTCGTCTCCGTCGCGACCGCGCTCATCCCGTTCCTCGAGCACGACGACGCCAACCGGGCCCTCATGGGCTCCAACATGCAGCGTCAAGCGGTCCCGCTGCTGGAGATCG
>CAYTRM010000543.1:0-1790 GCA_964440225.1 uncultured Thermoleophilia bacterium
CGGCGCGCACGCGCTGCTGAGGCGGGCTGCTCCTGCGCGCCGACATCACCGCCTCGTGCGACGCCGGCTACGTCACCGTCACGCCCGACCACCGCTTCCGCGTCAGCCACGACCTCGCCGACGACTTCCGGAGTCGCTGGCGCGTGGCGGCCACAGGATCAAGGGCGACGAGACCTTCCTCACGCTCTACGCCTTCGTCTCGCAGATGGACATCGCCGGCGGGCTCTACGTGCGTGCTCATGGTGCATCGTCATCCTTGTGCGGCGCAGTGGCTCCGGCTACGCTCGCGGACGACGTCACGACGACTCTCTGGCAGTGCGCGTGGTGGCCGTGTATGCTGTCGAACACGTAGATTTCTACGTGTAGCGAGGTGCTGATGAACACCAAGCCATCTATGACGCTGCGCTTTCTCGAGTCGCACGAGGTCTTCACCCTCGGTGAGTTCATGACCGCCGTCGATCCGGGCGTGAGTGAGCGCACCCGCGAGACCAACCTGCGCAACGCCGTCCGGCGTGAGCAAGCCCGGCGGCTGACCCGCGGTCTGTACGCCTCGAACGTCGGTGCGTTTCGCGACAAGACGCCCAACCCGCTGCTGGTCGCAAGCAAGGCGGCACCCGACTCCGTGCTGGCCTATCACACGGCACTCGAGGCCCACGGCGTCGCGCACACCCCGGCACGCACCGTCTACTTCCTCTCGACGAAGTCGACGACGCCGTTCACGGTACACGGCTATCGATTCAGGGGCGTGGCGGCCAAGGCCGATCGCCTGTCTTCTTCCGTCGCGCCGACCTATGTGGCCGATGTCCGCGTCGGTGATGTCCTCGTGCCGGTGACCACACGCGAGCGGACGCTGGTCGACTGTCTCGCCCGCCTCGACCGCGCCGGCGGCCTTGAGGAGTTGCTGCGCAGCGTCGGCTCCTTCACGACCATGACGTCCGAGCACGTCGCCCGCTACGCTGCGTCGCTGGGTTCGCCGACACTGGTCGCCCGCGCCGGCTGGTTGCTCGAGCTGATGTCCAGCGACTGGCTCTCCGATCCGGCGCCTCTGCGCGAGATGCGGCGCTCGCTGGGCCGTGGCACCTTCTGGCTCCAGCGCCGCCGCCCCGGCGTTGAGTACGACTTCGTCGCGGCGTGGCGGCTGTATGTGCCGGCGGGGCTTCCGTTTCTCGACTGGCTGCGCGGGTGAGGCCGCTCGTCTCGACTGCGTCGAGTTTTGCGGCTCCCACTGTGGACAAGGTCGAGAGGCTGCTCGAGGTGCTCGCCGCCCTGCGTGAAGACCCCTTGCTCGGATCCGCCTTCGTTCTCCACGGCGGCACGGCGCTCAACGTCTTCTCTGACGAGCTTCACCGGCTCTCGGTCGACGTCGACCTCATGTACGTGGGGCAGCTCGAGGTGTCGGCGATGCAGGCCGAGCGGCCTCGCGTCGATACGCGGCTGCGTGAGGTTGCCCGCAAGCTGGGCTACGCCGTCAGGGGGACCAACGACGAACACAGCGGCCAGACCTATCGGCTCAGGTACGGCGACGAGTACATCAAGATCGACGTCACCTATCTCGCCCGGGTCGCTCTCCTGGAGCCGATCGAGCAGAGGTGTCCGATCTGCGCGCCGCCGGTGTCATTCCCAGTGCTCGATCGTCGAGAGCTGGTGGCCGGCAAGGTCAAGGCGCTCATGGAGCGCACCGCGAGTCGTGATCTCTACGACCTCGCGCGAATGGTTGCATCGAACCCCAGCGCGATGCGTGATCCACTTCTGCGCGCGCTCGTGATCCGGGCGATCTCGACGGCCGATCC
>CAYTRM010000544.1:0-1777 GCA_964440225.1 uncultured Thermoleophilia bacterium
AGCTCGGCCTTCAGCCGGCCCACGAGCTGCTCGGCATAGAAGGGCGAGAGCAGCGCGGCCATGTCCTTGATACAGATGGAGTCGGCGCCCATGTCGACGAGGCGATGCGCCACATCGACATAGTGATCGAGCGAGTGCACCGGCGAGATCGTGTAGACCACCGCGCCCTGGAAGTGCTTGCCCGTCTCCTTGATCGCCGCGGCGGCGGTCTCGAAGTTGCGGATGTCGTTGAGAGCGTCGAACACACGGAAGATGTCCATGCCGTTCTCCGCCGCCTTGTACACGAAGCGCCGCACGATGTCGTCGCCGTAGTGGCGATAGCCGACCACGTTCTGCCCGCGCAGCAGCATCTGCAGCGGGGTGCGCACCACGTGCTTCTTGATGAGCCGCAGACGCTCCCAGGGATCCTCGTCGAGGAACCGTAGCGAAGCGTCGAAGGTGGCGCCGCCCCAGCACTCCAGTGAGTTGAAGCCGATCTCGTCCATGAGCTCGAGGATCGGCGTCATCTCGGCGGTGCGCATCCGCGTCGCCCACAGCGATTGGTGGCCGTCACGCAGTGTGGTATCGGTGATTCTTACCGGACGGGCTCGCATGCGCGTCTCCTCTTCCCGGCGCTCAGGCGCGGCCGAGATACTCGCCGGTGCGGGTGTCGACCTTGACGCGCTCGCCCTCCTCGATGAACAGCGGGACCTGGATCGTGGCCCCCGATTCGAGCGTCGCCGGCTTCGTCGCGCCCTGAGCGGTGTTGCCCTGGACCCCCGGGTCCGACTTCGTGATCAGCAACTCGACGAAGTTGGGGGCGGCGACCTCGAAGGGCTCGCCGTTCAGGTACATCAGCTCGACCTCCATGTTCTCGACGACCCACGTGAGGGCCGCCTCGGCCATGGCCGGCGTCACCGACACCTGCTCGAAGGACTCGTTGTCCATGAGCACGACCTCGTCCTCGGTGGCGTAGAGGAAGGCCATCTTGCGCGACTGCGTGTGCATGCGGTCGAACTTCTCGCCGGCGCGAAAGGTCTTGTCGAGCACCGCGCCGGTGGCGATGTTGCGCACCTTGGTGCGCACGAATGCGCCACCCTTGCCGGGCTTCACGTGCTGGAAGTCGACGATCGTGAACGGCTGGCCCTCGATCTCGATGGCCATTCCGGTCTTGAACTGGTTGGTCGATACGACGTCTGCCATGTGGTCCTACTCAGGGGTCGCGGGGCTTGGCGTTCACAGGTGAAGAGACATGATACCGCAAGCCCGCCCGCCTGTGCAGCGGCCGGCGTGCGTCCGGAGCGGCGACCACGGCGACCCCGGCGCCGCGCCGCAGACTCCCGACGGCGCGTCGCCCGGCGGCGCCGTCAGCCGACGACCAGAAGCTCCTTGGGGGTCGTCGTTAGTCGTTCACAGCCGTCCGCCGTGACCAGCACCTCGGCGCCCGGCACCGGTACGACCTTCGAGAAGAACGCCTCGTCGCCAATTTCCCACGCCGGGGTCTGGCCGACCAGAAACCGCGGGTGCTGCGAGACGATGCCGGCCAGCACAACGCCCGTAGCGCGGTATTCGGCCCCTTCGCGGAATATGCGGCGGAAGAGCTCCGAACATAGAGCGGTAAAATCGAGCGTGGCCGATGAGTGGCGGTCGAGAGATCCCGTCAAGGCCGAGCCCGGCATACTTGGCCTTGAATTCCCTGATTACGAGTTTTTTCAGCCTGTCCCTGTGGGGCTTAAGATTGAGTTGGACCTTGAAGCCCCAGCCCCACGGGAATCCGTAAACCACCTTGATGCCCAGG
>CAYTRM010000545.1:0-1775 GCA_964440225.1 uncultured Thermoleophilia bacterium
CGTGGGGCGGCGGTGACGGGGTGTGCGCGCGTGCGGGAAGGTGCTGCACTGTCCAAGGTTCGGGCAAAGGGCCATGACACGGCGTAGTGGGACGTGCCGCGCCGTGTCCTGGCGTCTTGGCAGCATGACGTCGGCGGCCACAGCGGCCTGCAAAGCGGCCTGCGCCACGACCTCCCAGTGTGCATCCACGTCCCTGCGGCGCACGCGAGAAGACGTCTACGCAACCACTCGCGGCGGCCCGCACACCTCGAGCTCGCTCTCGTCGGCTACATCGGCTGGCGCAACTCGCGCCGCCGAAACCGCTCGCTCAAGCACAACGGCGAGACGAGTACGCGACGACTGGCTCTGCAGGAGACGCTTCACCTGCACAACCAACGAACCTCACACACCATGATTCCCAAGCAACTCGGCCGACGTGGAACCTGGAGCGTGCCATTGTCACATGTCGACCGTGTGTGAGTGTGATCTTCCCCGCTCCCACAGCCACTCGACTACCGACAGCCCCACCAGTCCGACCAAGCCAACGGCGCACAGCACCCACAGTGAGCCGAAGAATGGCGCGGCGCCCGCGAGTATGCAGCCTCCCACGACATACAGCCACTTGAATCGATTCACTGGACGAAGCGTCACCAGGAGATAGACGAACAGACCTGCTGCAGCACAAGGCCACAGCCACCGCACCCAGCCAGTTGGGTCAAGAGACAACAACGCGAACATGACCGCGAGGATCGGCCAGTAAACCCAAGGTTTGCGCTTCATCCCACCTCCTTCCTGTTCGCGTCGTCCAGACTACACCGGCGAGCGCACTGTGGCGCACGCCACGCGTCGCGACGCCTTACCGAACACACTCGAATTCGCCGCCGGCGACGTCCGGCACATCATGCGCCTACGCAATCCTAGAAGCATGCCCTCGCGCAGCGCACCTTTCAGCAGACCCGTGCAACCCCTCTTGGCTGACACTTCGACTTGGTTGACCGCCCCAGCTTCACATCTACTCAGCTTCTCGCGCAATCACAGGTTCCAGACGTAGCTGAAAGCGTGATTGTCAATGGTGATCCGACCAAGGGGGGTCACGAGAAGGAATCTCTCATACTTGATCGTCACACCTCGTGGTTTCTCATGTGTTGAGTAGTACTTCACCTTGTCGCCGAAGCGGTTCATCCAAACGGCCGCCGAGGTCGCTACCACAGCTGATGCAGGATGCATCAAGGCCTTCCTCATACCCGCCTTCACTGCGGCCTCAGCGATCATGCTCCCAGCCAGGCCCGTGGCAAGGCCGTTGATCCACAGATTCTTGAGGGCATTGCCGAACCGGATGCCATTCTTCTTGTTGAGGTGAAGCTTGAAGACGGTGATCCAACAGGTCCATTTCTTGGTCCTATGGTACTTCTTCCAGTTGCGCACGATCTTGCGAATACAGGGCTTTGCGCCAGTCGAATCGACATGCTGCACAGGGTCGCCCTTGCAGTACTGATACGCACTCTCCTCCCCATCCGCCTTTGCCGGGTCGCCCGTCGTCCACTGCCGCGTCGCCGGGTCGTAGTAGCGCGCCGAGCAGTAGTACATCCCGCTCTCTGCGTCGTAGGCGTAGGAGGCGTACCTCAGGATCTGCCGCGAGACGATCTCGCCGGCCAGAGTCGATGTGATGAGGTTCGTGCCCTGCGTCCAGACGCCGGCGGCGTAGTTCCCCGTCCCGGTCGGTGAGCCCCAAGGGTCGTATCGGTAGGCAGCGAAGGCGTCACCGTTCGCATCAAGCAGCTCGAGCACGTCGCCGT
>CAYTRM010000546.1:0-1769 GCA_964440225.1 uncultured Thermoleophilia bacterium
CGCTGAGGAGCTCGGCCATGTTGAGGATGCTGGTGCCGAGCACGCTCATCGGGCCGGTGGTGCCCATCTGCGGCATCGGCAGCACGAAGATGGGGCAGCCGGCCTTCGCCATGAGGATGTGCGCCTCGGTCATCTCGCCGTCGTGCTGCAGCGGCGCGATGGTGCAGTTCGTTGCCGACCAGATGGGGCGCTCCTTGAGCGGCGCGCCGGCGATCGCCTCGAGCATCTCGATCATCACCGGCGCCTGGTCGGGAGTGCGCACCTCGTCCTGCAGGTGCTTGCGCGAGTGCTCGAAGGAGATCCTGGCCATCTCCAGGTTGCCGGCGCGCGCGTCGACGTCGCCGGGCGTGATGGTCGCCCACTGGAAGTCGATCTCGGGCACGGCGTCGTACAGGGTCATCATGGCGGCGAGATCGGCCTGGGTGCCCTCGTGCCGCTCCCCGGTGAGGTCGTCGAGCATGTACGTTGCCGCGCCGTCGCTCGTGTAGAGCACTCCCTCGTCGCTCACCCGGCAGTCGTAGGCGGGGTCGCGGCCGGCCAGCAGGACGTCGCGCGGGAGCAGCTTGAGACAACGCTCGACCAGCTCCCAGGGGAGCTTGGCGGTGAGGGTGGCCTCGTCGACGACGGCGCCGGCGTCGCCGAGCAGGCCGGTCAGGGTGGGGGTGTTGTAGGCCACGCCGACCTCTTCGAGCAGCCGCACGACCTGTTCGTGTACGAACTGCCGGTCGGCGTCGCTCAGATATGTCGTTCTCGGTCGGGCCACGGGTCCTCCAGCCTCAGGCTCCACCGGGGGAGCCGGGATCGTCGATCGTCTTGGTCAGCGCCTGCGGGAAGCAGGTGCGGTCGTACTGCTCGCAGGCCGGGCAGTCGCCGAGCAGGCTGTCGGCCTGAGCTCCGGGCGAGACGGCGGTGTACCCCTGCGCGATGAAGAACGCCGGGTTACGGGCCGTGACAAACAGCCGGCGCATGCCCCGCCGGCAGGCCTCGGCCTCGAGGGCGGCGTACAGCCGGGACGCGACGCCCTTGCGGCGCCATCCGTCGTCCACCGCCATCCAGTTGACGGAGTCCATCTCGTCGCGGCGCTCCAGCACGATGGCTCCGACGAGCACGTCGCCCGCCCAGGCGGCCCAGGCCGCCAGGATGTCCTCGCCCTCTCGCTCCGAATCGTCCAGCCCGCTGCGCAGGCCCAGCTCGCGCACCGCGGCCAGATCGTCGGTCTCACGGATCACGACGTCCACGGCACTCACCCCTTTTCCCGCCAGCGCACGCGGTCGTCCGGCGCTCCGACGCTCCGGGCGAACCGTTCGACGACCGCGTCGATCTCGGCGGCGACGTCTTCGTCGAGCGGAAGGACCTCGTGCGACGAGAGGATCTCGTCGGCCTGGGCGGCGGCCTCCGCGACGAGCGGCCGCCCCTTGTACTGCTCGAACGGCCCCCGCTGCCAGAGACGCGGCTCCCAGAACTCGCCGCCGCGAAAGAGCTCACGGGTGCTCCGGCGCCCCAGATAGTGCCCGCCGACGCCCACCGCCGCGATGTCGTCGATGAGCGCCCTCGTCGCGTCGATGGAGTCGTCGCGAACGAGCCGGCGCAGCGCGCCGACGGAGTCGCAGTCGAGCATGACCTTGGCGAAGCTGAGCGACTGCGCGCCGTCCGAGCAGCCGAAGGCGAGGATGGTGTCGGCTCCTGCCAGCGCGCACGCGGTCCCCGTCAGCATGCCCTCCGCGCCCGCCTGCTGGTTGCTCGCCTTGGCGTCGCAGGTGATGGCGCTG
>CAYTRM010000547.1:0-1763 GCA_964440225.1 uncultured Thermoleophilia bacterium
TACCGGCCGGAGGCGACCTTCTACCTGTTCCCCGACGTCACCGGGCTCATGGAGCGCAAGGGCATCGAGACCTACGACCAGCTGCGGCGCGCGGCGCTGGAGCAGACTGGCTGCAGCTTCTGCACTCGTCTGCACTTTGGCCGCGCGCTGCCCGGAGAGGAGCGCCGCTACATCCGCATTGCCTACTCGGGCATCAGCGCTGACCTAATCCGCGAGGGCCTCCTCAAGATCGCACAGTGGGCGAACTCGTGAGACCCGTGAAGGAAGATGTCAACCACCATGAGAGGGGACCTCAGATGACTGCAACTGAGACCGCAGCGCCGTGGGCGCCGGCGTTCCAGATCCTGACGCCTGACCAGATCGAAGCGATTCATGACGCCAGCATGCGCATCCTTGGCCAGACCGGTGTGCGGATCTATGAGCCGGAGGCAATCGCCCTCCTGCGCGACGCGGGTGCCACCGTGGTCGGTGATCTTGTGACCATTCCCGCGAGCCTTGTCGAGTGGGCGGTCGGCGTCGCGCCCGACAATGTCACGATTCACGACCGCATGGGGAAGGAAGCCATGCAGCTTGGCGGTCGCCGCACGTACTTCGGCACAGGCTCCGACACTCCGAACACCATCGATCCCCGGACTGGCAAGCGTCGACAGGCGACGCTCGCCGATGTCGGCAACTTCGCGCGCTTGTGCGACGCGCTAGACCATCTCGACTTCGTGATGTGCATGGGCATCGCCTCGGACAAGCCGAGCTCGGTCGCCGAACTCTTCCACTTCCGGGAGATGCTGAAGAACACGACGAAGCCGATGGTCTACACCGCGCTCGATCTCGAAGCCGCAAACAAGCTCCTCGAGATGGCCAGTATCGTCAGCGGGAGCGAGGAACAATTCCGTCAGCGTCCATTCGGGATCATGTACCTCGAGCCAGTGTCACCGCTCGGATTCGCGGCGGAGGTCATGCAGAAGCTGCTGTTCTGCGCTGAGCACGGCATCCCGTGCATCTTCATGTCGGGGATGCTGTGCGGAGGCACGGGACCTGTCACCCAGGCCGGCAGTCTCGCGCTTGCGAACGCCGAGTCGCTCGCCGGCATCACCATTGCACAGCTGAAGAGAGAGGGGGCGCCGGTCGTGTCCGGTGGAGGGATCATCGGCATGGACATGCGCACGGCGATCTCAAGCTACAGCTCCCCGGAATTCATGCTGACCATGGCCGCGCTCTCCGAGATGGCCGAGCATTATGGTTTGCCTGCCTATGGCTACGCGGGCTGCTCAGACGCCAAGAGCTTCGACGAGCAGGCGGCCGCGGACGCTGCACTGTGGGTCATGGCGGCGCAGCTGTCCGGCTCCAATCTCGTCCATGACGTGGGATTCGTGGAGAGCGGTCTGACCTCGTCTTTGGATCAGATCGTGTTCACCAACGAGATGGTGTCGAAGTGCTCGCGTATCCTCGAGGGCATCGACGTGGATGAGGAGTCGCTTGCGGTGGACGTCACGGGCGAAGTCGGGCCCGGTGGATCGTTCCTCTTCCACAAGCACACAAGGAATCACAAGTCGGACAACTGGCGACCGGATCTCGAGGACCGCACCACCCACGGCGCTTGGGTGGCTCAAGGCTCCAACACGATGCGCGATCGGGTGCGTGCCAGGGTCCTCGAGTTGCTGGACATGCATGTTCCAGAGCCCCTGCCCAAGGACGTCGACGCTCGCCTGACGGCGCTTGTGACTTCAGCGGAGGCCGGCGAGGCATGACCCCAGGTTCGGCCCGCG
>CAYTRM010000548.1:0-1762 GCA_964440225.1 uncultured Thermoleophilia bacterium
CGGCCATTGAGAAGGGGACGCTGGTCGGGATCGCCGCGCAGGGGGTCGAAGACCCCTGGAGCGCGGCGCGCCGGGCCCACATGGTCGCGATCGGCCAGGCCGAAGAGTCGGTGTGGATCCAGTCGCCGTACTTCGTGCCCGACTACAGCATCTACGACGTCATGATCAACGCGGCGCTCAGCGGCGTCGACGTGCGCTTCATGATGACCGGCATCCCGGACAAGCCCATCGCCCTGTGGGCGGCGCAGACCTACTACAGGAAGCTCATCGAGGCCGGCGGTCGCGTCTTTCTCTACGAGGCCGGCTTCTTCCACGCCAAGACGATCGTCGTCGACCACATGGTGAGCGCCGTCGGCACGATGAACATGGACCAGCGCAGTCTCAAGCTGCACAAGGAGCTCATGTGCTGGGTCTTCGACAGGGACTTCGCGCAACAGGTGGCGGCTGCGTTCGCCGACGACGTGACCCGGTGCCGCGAGGTGACGCTCGACGACGTGCTCACGGTCGGTCGCCTCAAGAGGTTCCGCAACCAGGCCGCCCGGCTCTTCTCGAACGTGCTCTGAGGCGCGGGCGGAACGGAGGGACGGCGCGGAACGGACGGCCCGGGCGCCGGCCGCGGCTCAGCCCCTGTCGCCCGGGGTCTTGCGCCCGTCGACCAGGTGCGCCACGGCGAGCACCGGGTGCCGCTTCAGCATCCTCGGCCCGCTGTAGCGCATGACTTCACGCACTCTCTCGCGCATCGCCGGCTTGTAGCAGTGCGTGGCGCACCGTGCGCAGGTCGGCTTGCCGGCGCCGTACCGGCACTTCTCGAGCCGCCGGCGCGCATACGCGAGGAGCTCCGCGCACTCGTCGCACAGGCCGCCAGCGGCAGCGACCGTACCTCCGGACATGCCGTCGCCTCCGGCCCGGCCGGCGCCGATGTGATGATCGCGGCAGTACAGAGCGATCATCGCCGCGATCGTCTTCTCTTCGCGCGTCAAGCGCCGCGACGAAGGCCGCGCCACATCCGTCTCGGCGGTCATGCGCGAGCTGGTCGTCGTCGGGCCGTCGTCGGGCGCGTCGTCCATGCCCGGGTGATACCCCCAAGCGAGAGCCCGCCGACTTGACTCTCGTCAGTCGGGCGCCGGTCCGCCGGACACGCCGGTAGGCGCCGCGCCGTTCCGGCCCCCGTACCGGCGCACGAAGAGCGCGTACGCGACGAGGCCCGCCGGCAGCGGCAGCCAGAAGGACAGCAGCCGGTAGGCCAGCGTCGCCAGCAGGGCCGGGCCCACCTCGACGCCGGCCAGCCCCAGCGCTCCGACCAGCCCCACCTCGACGAAGCCCAGCCCGCCGGGCGTAACGGGTACGATCGTGAGGAGTTGCGCCACGGCGTAGGCAAGCAGCACGAGCAGCGGCGAGATGCGGGCGCCCGATGCGTACAGCGCCATGATCAGCGCCGCGAAGTCGAGACCCCGCTGGCCGAGCGCCGCGACCGACGCCTTCCACCAACTCTCGCCGAGGATCGTCCGCACGACGTCACGCTCGTTCAGGAGGCGTGCGGCGTAGTCGGTGTCGCGAGGCCGGCGGCGGCGCAGGAGGTCGCTGATCCGGTCGAGCGACCGCCCCAGCAGCGCCAGCGGGCGATCGAAGGCCAGGACGAGTGCCGAGAACGCGACGACCACGCCGAGCAGGCCCAGCCCGAACAGGGCCACCCGGATGAACGACCTCCCGCCGTCGATGCTGCCGAGGAGCACCGGCAGAGCGAAGAGGGGCAGCGCCAGGA
>CAYTRM010000549.1:0-1755 GCA_964440225.1 uncultured Thermoleophilia bacterium
ACGGATTCGGCGGCTCGCAGAAGCCGTGCGCCTGTGCGATCCAGCCCCGGGTAGCTCGCTTGTCCCAGGGGCCAACCACACAGACCAGAGAGCTCCCGGACGTTGACGGCGACGGGCCAGTTGCGCGGATGAAGCGCTCCGGCGATCTTGTCCGGATTCTCCTTGCGCAGACCGAGACGTACCCCAGGCGTCTCAGTTGTTCGCAGGGCTGCGAGCACGCGCGAGGCGATCGACTGAGCCACCTTTGGTGAAGGTGCGTCGACGCCGATGCGGCAGACGGCCTGGAAGCCGCCCTCCTCCACCTTCTCACGGATGGCGCTGCGCTCATCGGCATCAAGTGGTTTTGCACCCGAGACTGTCTGCTCCACGACGTCACGCCACGATGATGCGGGTCGCGGAGTTCCCGTAGCCGGCGCATTCATGGGCGAGAGTCGAGGTCCGAGGAGCCACTGAAAGACGACAGTCGAGTTGGCGCTCGCATCGGCGAGTGCGGTGGTGAGTGCCCGAGCGGATTCGGCGAGACCACCCGTCCGCAGTGCGCGATGCTGTCCCTTCAGTGTCAGTCGCCAGGAGTGTTCTGGAGCACGGGCGACATCATGGTCGATGATGCTCGTCGCAGCCCCGGGCACGTGGGAAGTGAGAGCAGCGACGATTGATTCGGCGTGTCGCTCGGCGAGTCCCAGCCGGTAGGTCAGATGGCCGCTTCTTGCCACGATTTCGAGCGCGACCACGTGGCGTCGGCGATCGCCAGCAATCTGACGGAAGAAGGTCACGACGCCGGCTTCGCCTACGTCACGTGGCCACGTGATGTCACGCCATTCGGTGGGTCGCTCAACGCGGACACGCGTCGCGGCAAGACCACTTGCAGCAGCGCCTGTGCCCAGCAGAGCGAGAAGGATCCACTGTTCGTCGTTCATTCCGAGTCCTCCGGGCGCGGAGTACTCTCGTCTGCCTTCTCGTGCTTCTCTTCTTCCTCGGATTGTGCGTCTGCCTCGGCCTGGGCCATGGCCAGTGCGATCAGCGCCCTGCCGAGCTTCTTGTAGTCAATGGGGTCCTTGCGGACCGACCGGATCGATATCCGGCGAACGGACTTCGGAGTAGTCATCTCAACCTCCCTTCCGACTCCACTAGGGTGATGCATTTACGCATCAGTGAGTCCCTTTCAGTAAAAGCTGAGTTGGTGCGGTCGTCAATACAGATTGTGAATTCCACAACAGCGACCGGGATGCCCTGACCTCTGGGCATCACCATCCACCGGGCTTCTTGAAGATACGGACCAGAATGACGATGGCGCATACCGTCAGAAAGACGGAGGGAAGCGCGGGCAGGAGCCTGGCCAACGCCACAGGCAGCATCACGCTGAGGAAGCCCAACACGACCAACGCCACGGCCATCTTCTTCAGCCATGCGTTCATGCCGAACTCCGAGTGACGAACGTCACGATGGTGACCGTCTCCGGGGAGCCAACGCCGCCATTGAGCAGCGGGTCTCGAACGAATTGGAGAGGAGTCAAGGTGCCTCCAATCGGGTGCCGGTGGCGACATAGCGGGCGGTGCGTTCTGCCCAGAGCTTGGCCACCTTGAGGATCGAGACGGCATCGCGGGGCGCTGGCGCCCAGCAGATGAAATGGCCGTTGCGCGGATCCTGGAGGCGGTGGGTCGCCGTCATATCGGACTGGAGGTGGCGGTACTTGGGCTGCGCGCGGATGTAGGCGCGGTACGACCCGTCCACGCAGCGGACGAAGGTGAAGCGGAA
>CAYTRM010000550.1:0-1753 GCA_964440225.1 uncultured Thermoleophilia bacterium
GAGCATCGATTCTCCAGGCATCGCCCTCACGAACCACACGGTACTCCTGGATGATCCAGGACTGCCCACCCTGACCACCCGGGGTCTCCTGGCCGGTCCAAGAGTACGCCCAGACAATGGCGGACTTCCCATCGTCGCGCATGACGACGACCGACAGCAGCTCAGTGACGTCGCGGCCCAGCTCGTTGGCACCTTCTGCGTTGTTGTAGAGACCGGACTCGATGATGTCAGACAGCGGCGTGTCCTCCGCGTGCCGCGCCTGCCACGCGGCAGAGCAGTAGTCAGTGTTCCACACGCTCCAGGCCCGATTGATCTCGTCACGAGCAACGTCAGGCAGGAGTTTGACGGGCGAGAGCTCTTCGCCTCTCCCCGCCCGCCTCGACAGTTCAGGTAGCTCGGCCAGCCGCGCATGGACGCTGCTCACAGCGCCGTCGGGGATTGCGCCCATGCTTGCTTCGGTACGCTCAAATGCCCGAATCAACGATGCGATCTCGGCCTCATCAATCCCCGCTGGGCTGACCTGCGCGAGCACCAACCCGCCAACTGCGATCGTGCCCAGGAGCGCGAGCACAACGGCCACAGTGACCCATCGACGCTTCGACTCGTGCGATGTCTTCACAATAGCCATCTCCTTCAGTGGTTCAGGCAGTCCCGAGAACAGCACAAAGCTCCCGATCCCCTACGCCGCGTCACGGTGCGTACACTAGGGTATTCACCATCACGAAGTTCTTCTTCCGATAGGAGTTCGGCTCTCCACCCACGTTCGGATACCTATCCTTGAGATTGATCAGGTTGGGATTCCGATACACCGCGCCGGAAGTGCGCTCGACCTTGCACGTACCGTACGGCAGACTCCCGTACCAGCTGCGAACGTGACGTGCATAGATCATTCCGACGTGGAAGTAGTCGTAGCTACAAGCACCCGTTGGGCTATTGTCGACCGAGTGGTGATAGAAGGTGACATATCCGCCAGCCCAGCGATCGTCCTCGGTCGGCGCAACGGAGCACCGGTGATTCGTGATCCGAATCCAGTCGTTGCCGGCAGGCGGGTAGTCATTGAAATGGTTGCGGAACTCGTGCACGTTCACCCAACTCGGCGAGTAGCCTGTAGGTCCGGCGACAGATGACCCCCAGGCGTCTGGCTGCACCCAGAAAGCCTGTCGGTCGAGCCAGCCCTCATGCCGAAACGGTACTCCGGCGCCTTTCCGGTACGCAAGCGACACCATGCAGGTGCAGATTTCATCCAGTAGTCATTGCCGTACATACGGTCATTGTAGTGGCTTTGCACCCAGTCGCGTGCATTCTGGGAGTGGAATGCGTACGCACTGGCGACTGCCGGAACCGTGAACAGCCCCAGAAGCACCACCAGCGCGCCTATGACCAACCGTCCCGTTCTCATGCGTCCCTCCTGTTCGCTCCGATTCTCTTCCGCGCTGACAAAGCCCGCGGCTACGTCAATGGCCGCACCATGCATCGCTCATGTTGGTCCGCGCTCGCCGTTGACATTCTTGGCCTCGTTGAGGCGGCGCGCCAGAGTAGAGTCCACGACTGCCCTCGCCTCTCACGGGAGCAGATTGCAGCGGTGAATGCCGGAATCGACAGAGGATCAACCCTCGAGCCTCGATCAGCCCCGTCGAGAACTCTGCGGCAGATCACCGCGCCTCCGGCTTCACGTCGCTCATCGACCCAATCGCTGACGTGTCTGGCACGCCCTTGGCAGCCGCCATGCCAGCCACGCTCTCATCACTGGGAT
>CAYTRM010000551.1:0-1749 GCA_964440225.1 uncultured Thermoleophilia bacterium
TGCGCTCGGCCAAGTCCGCATCGTTCGTGACCGCCATGCCGCCTTCACCGGTGGTGATCATCTTCACGGGGTGGAAGCTGAACACGCTGATGTCCGACCAGCGGCAGCTCCCTACGGGCTCGCCGCTGCGTGACCCGCCGAGGGCATGCGAGGTATCTTCGAGCACCTTGAAGCCGAACTCCTGCGCCAGGTCCCAGATCGCCTCTTGCTCGGTCGACTGGCCGGCGAAATGCACCGGGATCACGACCTTCGGCAGCCGATGGTCATCCCGGGCCCGAAGGAGCTTGTCCTTCAAGCTGGCGACGCTCATGTTCCAGGTGAGCGGATCGATGTCGACGAAATCCACATCGGCGCCGCAGAAACGCCCGCAGTTTGCCGAGGCCACGAACGTGTTCGGGGACGTCCACGACAGGTCCCCGGGGCCGAGCCCCAGCGCCAGACAGGCGATGTGAAGAGCCGAGGTACCGCTGTTGACCGCGACCCCGTACTTGGCTCCCACTCTCCCCGCAACGGCCTCTTCGAAGGCCGGAACGGCCGGGCCCTGGGTGAGATAGACCGAGCGCAGCACCTCGACGACGGCCTCGATATCGGCCTCACTAATAGATTGGCGGCCGTACGGGATCATCGATTCAAAGTCCGTGGCTCATCGGGTTGACCGCCTTCTGGTTGATCAGGGCGAGCACCTCCGGTACGCCGGTTTCGATGGGGGCGTTGATCACGCTCTCGGCGCCGAGGATGTTGGTCTTCGTGGCTTCGCACGGATTAGACTCGCACGCTGGGACCTGCTTGAGCGCTGCGGCATGCACTACCACGTCCAGGTCGGCCTCACCAGCCCTGCGCAGCCGTGGTGCGTCCCTGACGTCGCCAATAAGGGAGGTCAGCCGAGGATCCTTGTCGAAGGCGACGCGCATCTCGTGCTGCTTGAGTTCATCGCGACTGAACACGACAACTCTGCGCTCTCCGTGGCCTTCCAAAGCAGCACGTGCCAACTTGTGCCCGAAGGAGCCTGTCAGGTCGGTGATGAGCACGGTCTTTCCAGAGAGGGTCACAGGTACGTCGACTCGACAGTGTGAGTGAGTTCGCCCTCTTTGTAGAACCGCCAAGTCCGCGGAACGTAGACGGGAGAGCCCTGCCTTAGGTGGTTGATGGCCATCGGCCCTCGAAGCGGCACCGCGTCCAGTCCTTCATCAGTCACACGGAAGCGCGCAACGATCCTATTCTCGATGAGGTCGACCGTCCCCTCGGCACTACGGACGAACAGCATGATGTCGTAGACCTTCGGCGTCAGCGGCAGCAGCGGGATGTGGCACTCCACCGCGCCCGGCCCCTCGGCGTCATTGGGGCCAGGTCCATCGATGACCATGCTGGCTTCGAAAATGTGGCTCTTGCGGAAGAAGAAGCGGAGATTGAAGAGCGGCTGATGGATCCGTCGTGGGCAATGATACCGGATCCGGATGGTGCACTCGGAGAGGAAGGGAAGCTCTTCACAGGGCTCACCATCGGTCGCCAGCACTTCGACGGACTCGATAGTCATCGCCTCGCCGTCACGATGTCCTGGCGCTGCCTGGATACCGTCGGCGTCTCTGACGTCAAAGAAGGCGCGCGTCGCAGCGGTGCCGCGCCCCACGTAGGCGACCCCCTCCTCCGCGGAGTCGCGCATTGCCTGCCGCTCTTGGTTGTCCAGGTACGACCGAACCACTGCGCTCGCCGAGCCGTACTCGCGCACCCTTCCGTCCTCGAGCCAGAGCG
>CAYTRM010000552.1:0-1746 GCA_964440225.1 uncultured Thermoleophilia bacterium
CAGCGATCGAAGGCGCTGCTCGAGACCTCGACGCCCACACGGTGGCCGGCGGCGAACTCGTAGCCCGTCGCCGCCATGTCGACGAGCACTTCGTACACGGCGCCGGGGGCCGCAGGCTTGCCGGCGTGCTCGCCGTCCCCCTCGCGGTAGCGAAGCCGGCGGATGCCCTCCTGGACCAGCTGGGCGTAGCCGTCGGGCCAGATGTCGACGAGCGCCACCGTGAAGTCGGTGTCCGGCGCCGAGGTGGAGACGTACAGCGTCGCCGCGAGCGGGCCGACGATCTCGAGTGGCTCGGCGAGAGGGGGCGTCACGTAGCCGAGCACGTCCGGCCGGGCGACGATCTGCCGCCTGTCCTCCAGGTTCCCGGCGGCCGACCAGACGGGTCTGCCCACCCAGTGGTCGACGGGCCGCACCGGGTTGTAGGTGAACTCGTCCGGAGACTCGGCTGCCGGCGCGACGGGTGAGAGCCGGCCCGGCGACGCCTCACCGCCTGCGTCGCCGGCGCGGAGGTAGTACTTCGTGAAGCGCGTGCCCGGCAGAGGCCACGTGTCCGCCTCGCGCCAGCGGCCGGCGCCAGTGACGTAGCAGCGCACCCGCGGAGTCGCCCCGAAGCCGTCGCTCTCGTGCCGGAGCCAGTGGTCGAAGAAGGCGAGGATGCGATCGTCGGTGATGCCCTGGTCCACGAGCGCGTGTCGTCCCGCCGCCCCCGTCGCCTCGGTCGTGAGCTCATGGTCGTTCGGGCCGACGCAGAGCCACTGGTTCTCGCGCACCGTGTCGTACATGTTGCGGTCCTGGACACCGCGCCACGTCTCGAGTGCGGCGGGGAGGAAGCAGTCATACCAGCCGGTCCAGTGGTAGGCGGGGATGTCGAGCTTGTCCAGGACCTCCGAGAGGTCGTACGGCGCCCAGGTCTCGTCCCGGTCGGGGTGAGCGAGCGCCTGGTCGAACAGCGCGCTTGGATAGCCGGCGCGATCTGCGTACCGGCGGAGGGGGAGCGTCCAGGGGTCGAAGCGCAGGTAGTTGATGTAACCGCGGTGGAGCTGGTCGCAGATCCAGGTCCCCGTGGTCGCCAGCGTCAGCGCGCCGGCCTCGTACACGAGGCGGTAGAGGTCGAGGCCCATGCAGCCGGGAGCGATGCAGCGAAGGGCGGGGTGGAAGCGGCCGGCCGCCGCCCACTGCGTGAGCGCGAAGTACGACTCGCCGATCATGCCGACCTGCCCGTCGCTCCACGCCTGGGCCGCGATCCAGTCGATGGTGTCGTAGCCGTCGTCCGCCTCGTTCAGCACGGGCTGCCACTCGCCCTCGCTGGCGAACTTGCCGCGGACGTCCTGCACCACGCACACATAGCCCTTCTGCGCCCAGAAGCGACCGTGCGCCGGCATGTCGGCGTAGGGCTCGTCCTTGCCGTACGGAAGGCGGATGAGGATGGCCGGGAGCGGGTCTTCGACCGCCCGGCCACGCTCGTCCGCCGGCCGGTACACGTTGGTGCTCAGGCGTACCCCGTCGCGCATCGCGACCATGAGGCCGCGAGTCTCGGCGCAGCGCGGAAGGCGGTCGGGAGTCGCCGTCGGGCGCCGGCGGCGCGGCAGGCGAAGGCGCTTGTCGGCCTCGTTCAGCGCCATGATGCCGGCCCACGCGGCGCGGGCTCTGAGGTGTCGCGGCAGGATGCGCTTCACGAAGCCCCCGGTCTGTGGACGACGGTCGCCGCCAGTATCTCACCGGCGGCGACCGTCGTCGCCGTATCGG
>CAYTRM010000553.1:0-1745 GCA_964440225.1 uncultured Thermoleophilia bacterium
CGAGCTCTTCCTGAGCCTCCGCCATCTTGCGTTGCATCTCCTGGACCTGCTTCATCATCTTGTTGTACTGGGGGTTCGCCAAGGCGTTCTCCTTAGGAGTCGTCGGGCAGCAGCTCGGCATCGAGCTTGGCCTGTGCGGCGCGGATCTGGTCGGTGAAGTCGGGGAAGGCCGCCGGGGCGGGCGAGGCGGCGGCCGGCTCCTGGGTCGCGGGGGGCTCGCTCGAGCCCGCCGCCAGCTCGAAGCGCGGCGTCACGCGGCGCCCGAGGACGCCGTGGACGGCGTCGGCGAGCACGGTGGTGTTGTCTCCCATGGACGCGTTGCGAAGCGCGAACTCGGAGGGGAAGACGATGGTCAGCGTCTCCCCGTCGAGGGCGTCCGGGCGGGCGTCGCGAATGAAGCCGTACAACGGCACGCGCGACGCCTGGACGCGCTGCAGGATGAGCTCCCAGGCACGGCGCACACGCTCCAGCGTGAGCTCCTGGGGCGCGTCGCCCGCGGGAGGGGCGGAGGCGGGCGGGGGCGCGGCGCTCCGTGCGGCCGGGGTCGACGGTGTGGCTCGCGACGTCTCGCCGGGCGCCGGGGCAGTCGCCTGCGGCGTGTCGCCGGCCGTCGTCGCCGGCGCTGCGGGGGCCGCGGTCGCCGCGCCGCCGGTCTCCGGCGCGGTCCGGGTGGACCGGCCGCCGGCGGCGCGACGGGCCGGCGCCGGCGCTTCGCGCGCCGGGCGGGCCGGGGCCGCCGGGACGCCGCCGGCCTCCAGGCGCCGCAGGCGCTCCTCGAGGGCGGCGGCCGAGTGGTCGAGCTCGGGGCGCGTCACCTTGACGAGCGCGAGCTCGAGCTGCAGGCGCGGGTCGAGGCCGTCGCGGATCTCGCGCTGTGCCTGTCCGAGGGACTCGATGAAGTGCACGACCTCCCGCGGCGACACCTGGTTGGCGCGCTGCTCGTGCTCGCGGAGCAGCTCACCGTCGAGCTCGACGGTCTGGCCGAGCGTGCGCAGCGCCGACTCGTCGGCCGCGGCCTCCTCGATGTGCTGGAGCAGGAAGAGCTGCCGCAGGTGGCGCAGGAGGTCGCGGATGAACTGCGAGTAGTCGGCGCCCTCGTTGGCGAGGCGCTGCACGAACTGGAGCGCCTCGGCGGTGCTCCGCTCGGTGATGATGTCGGTGATCTCGAAGAGCAGCTCGCTGCTGGTGACGCCGAGCGCCTCCAGGACGTCGGCGGCGGTGATCGCGCCGTCAGAATAGGTCACCAGCTTGTCGAGCGTGCCGATGGCGTCGCGAAAGCCTCCCTGGGAGTGACGCGCGACGATGTGCAGCGCCTCGTCGTCGATGTCGATAGGCGGGCCGCCCCGGTCGGCCTCCGGGCGCGCGTTCTCGCGCTCGATGATGCCGGTGAGCAGGCCGACGATGTCCGTGACCCGCGGACGGTGGAAGTCGAAGCGCTGGCAGCGCGACACGATGGTCTCGGGGATCCTGTGCGGCTCGGTGGTGGCGAGCACGAAGATGACGTTGTCCGGAGGCTCCTCGAGCGTCTTGAGCAGCGCGTTGAAGGCCTCGCGCGTGAGCATGTGGACCTCGTCGATGATGTAGACCTTGAAGCGGCCGTTCACGGGGGCGAAGGCGATCTTGTCGCGTAGTTCGCGCACGTCGTCGATGCTGCGGTTGGACGCGGCGTCCATCTCGACGACGTCGAGCGAGACGCCGGCGGCGATGGCCTCGCAGTGGGGGCAGACGCCGCAGGGAGTGGCCGT
>CAYTRM010000554.1:0-1744 GCA_964440225.1 uncultured Thermoleophilia bacterium
TAATTGAGGTCGCGGTCGTCGGGCACGACTCTGCAGTAGTCCCCCATGTCCTCGGCGCGGAGCATCTCCTCGCGCGTCAGCAGCGTCTCGTAGAGCTTCTCTCCGTGCCGCGAGCCGACGATGCGCACGGGGTTCTCGCCGCCGTAGAGGCGCTTCATCGCCGCGACCAGCGTCTCGATGGTGGCGGCCGGCGCCTTCTGGACGAAGAGCTCGCCGGGGCTGCCGTGCTCGAAGGCGAACAGGACCAGCTCCACGGCGTCCTCGACCGTCATCATGAAGCGCGTCATCTGCGGGTCGGTCACCGTGAGCGGCCCGCCCGAGCGGATCTGCTCGGCGAACAGCGGGATCACCGAGCCGCGGCTGCCCATCACGTTGCCGTAGCGGGTGATGCAGATGGTCCGCCCTCGCGAGGAGGCGACGCGGCTCTTGGCGCCGGCGAGGCGCTCCATCATGGCCTTCGAGATGCCCATGGCGTTGATGGGATACGCGGCCTTGTCGGTGGAGAGTACGATCATGCGCTGCACACCTGCGTCCTGAGCGGCGTTCATCACGTTCTCCGTCCCCAGGGCATTCGTCATCAGCGCCTGCAGCGGGTAGAACTCGCACGAGGGGATCTGCTTGAGGGCGGCGGCGTGGAAGACGAAGTCCACACCTTCAAGCGCGTCGCGCAGGCTGTCGGGGTCACGCACGTCACCGACATAGAACTTGATCTTCGGGTCGGCGTACTCGAGCCGCATGTCGTGCTGCTTCTTCTCGTCGCGGCTGAAGATGCGAATCTCGCCCAGCCCGCGGTGGGCCATGCAGCGAAGCACCGCATTGCCAAAAGTACCGGTACCACCAGTAATCAGAAGGGTCCGACCGTCAAACATGTCACTCACCTCAGTGTCCTCCCCACCGTTGTGCCACCGATACCCGCCTGTTCAGGCAATCCTGAACGCCCCCTAACCATCCACGCGATGGTATACGTCATGCGCATGGCTTGCCCCCCAAGGCCGACTCGCAGTGATGCCGACATCCGCATGTGCCTCTGCGCTGGCAGCGAGCTGGAGGGCTACCTGAGCAGAAGGCCTTCTGCATCGCTGCAAGTACTCACCTAGTCATCCCCGTCCATGGAGGTCGGGGTCAGAACCCAGATCGCCATGCCCCAGCGGGGCTGTTTGGGCTAGGCGGCCCACTACGCCAACGCTGCCGAGGTCATCTCCGCCAGGCGCGTGCGCAGACACCCGAGCGCTCCGGCTCGTTCGCCCACGGCGTCAGCCGCGCCAGGTGGCCGCCTGCAGCCACTCCAGCGTCCGTTCTAGCCCCTCGTCCAGCGACACGCGCGGCTCGTAGCCGAGCTTCTCGCGCGCCACCGTCACATCGGCGAAGGAGTGCAGCACGTCGCCGGGGCGCGGCGGGCCGAACTCGACGGGCACGTCCCGGCCGGCGACGCGCTTGGCTGCCGCCGCGAGGTCGAGAAGCGTGTGCCGCGACCCGCAGCCGATGTTGCACACCAAGGGGCCGTCGAGCGGCGCCTGGGCGGCTGCGGTCGTGGCCGCGACGACGTTGTCGATGTAGGTGAAGTCGCGGCTCGTGGTGCCGTCGCCGTAGATCACGAGCGGCTCGCCCCTGGCGGCGCGCGTGAGGAACTTGGGAATCACGCCGCTGTACTGCGAGCTGGGGTCCTGCCGTGGGCCGAAGACGTTGAAGTAGCGCAGCGCCGCCGCCTCGATGCCGTACACCGCGCTGAAGCCCATGCAGTACT
>CAYTRM010000555.1:0-1739 GCA_964440225.1 uncultured Thermoleophilia bacterium
AAGACCATCGTCTTCTGCGCCCGCGACCACCACGCCGACCGGGTCGCGGCGGAGATGAACAACCTGTACGCCGCCTGGTGCGCGGCCAACGCCTGCAAGCGCGCCGAGCCCTACGCCTTCAAGTGCACGGCCTCCGTCGGCGGAGCGCAGTACATCGCCGACCTCAAGGCGGCCTCGCGCTCGCACTTCGTCGCGACCACCGTCGACCTGCTGACGACCGGCGTGGACGTGCCGCCGGTGCGCAACATCGTCTTCTTCAAGTACGTGCGCTCGCCGATCAGCTTCTACCAGATGGTGGGTCGCGGGACGCGGCTGGACCCCGCGACCGGCAAGCTCATGTTCCGCGTGTACGACTACACCAACGCGACGCGACTCTTCGGCGAGGACTTCGAGACTGCGTACCGCAAGCCCCGGCAGAAGCCACGCCCGCCGGGGCCGGACGATCCGCCACTCCCGCAGCCGGAGCCGGAGGTCGTCCTCGTAGCGCAAGGCTTCGAGGTCAAGCTCGTCAACAGCGGCACCTGCATCGTGACCATGGACGGCGACGGCCGAGCCATGCCCGTGCCAGTGGAGCAATACAAGGAGCGCCTCGCCGCCAAGCTCATCCGCGAGGCGCCGACGCTCGAGACGTTCCGCCGGCGCTGGATCACGCCCGTGACCCGCGAGGAGATGATGGCACATCTGCCCGACGCCGGTCGCTCGCCGATCATCGTGCAGCTCGTCGACGACATGGCGGCCTACGACCTCTACGACGTCCTCGCCGAGCTGGGCTACGGCCTCGCGCCGCGCACGCGCCTGGAACGGGCCGAGGCCTTCGCCTACAAGCACGCGGGCTGGCTCTCCGGCCTGCCCGCCAAGACCGCAGCGACCCTGCACGCGCTCGCCATGCAGTTCGCGCAGGACGGCACGAGGGGCCTCGAGAGCCCGCAGGTGTTCAGGGTCCCTGAAGTCGTCCAAGCAGGCGGACTCGCGGCGCTGCAAGCCCTCGGCGAGCCCGCCGACGTGCTGCACGACACCAAGGCCAGGATGTTCGCGGCGTGAGCGCCGCGCGTTCTGGAAGCTCGCGCACAGCGATCACAGCGTGGCCCAGAGTCCCGCTCCGCGATCTCTGTGCCAAACGAACGGGAGTGCGCGACCCACGACTATCTCCTGACGCGCCGTTTCGCTACGTCGATATCAGCAGCATCGACCGCATAGCCAAATCGATCATCGAAGCCAAGACGATTCTTGGACGCGATGCGCCAAGCCGTGCACGCAAGATCATCATGGCGGACGATGTCCTCGTGTCGACCACTCGCCCCAACTTGAACGCTGTAGCTCTCATTTCGAACGACTTGAGCGGTCACGTTGCCAGCACCGGGTTCTGTCTTCTGCGCGCGTGCGAGCGGTTGGACCCCAACTACCTGTTCGCCTACGTTCGCAGTCCCGCGTTCGTCGAAAGCCTGTCCGGCCTGGTCGTGGGTGCCCTATACCCAGCTGTCACCGACCGACAGGTGATGGAGCAGACCATTCCGCTTCCGCCGCTGCCCGAGCAGAAGCGAATCGCTGCAATACTGCGCGAGCAGCTGGATTCGGCGGCGCGCATACGCGCCGCCGTTGACTCATCGGTCGGTCGGGCTCGCGAGCTCGAGATGACGGAGGCCATTTCCTTGTTTCTGAGCGAGGATGCGTCCGCCTGGCCGGTCGATGCTCTCGGGAAGCTCCTGGAGAGACAGGGCGCCGGTGGAGTCAATCACGCG
>CAYTRM010000556.1:0-1735 GCA_964440225.1 uncultured Thermoleophilia bacterium
CGTAAACGACGTGCTTCACGGCGGCGAGTCTGTTGATGAAGTCGGCGATACCGACCATCGAGATACCGCCGCCCACCCTGTACTTCGGCCCCCCGCGCTCGTAGTCGAGACCGCGCTCGACGCACTCCTCGAAACTGAGTGAGACGAGCGGAACCGGCCGCAGGTCGGCGACCACCTCGTCGAGGATCACATTGCACGCGGCGAGCTCCGCGACCAGATGGGCGAGTTGACGCTTGACCGCGTCCCTGAACTGGTCGAACGTGAGGAATGTCCGGGGGTCGCCTGTGGCAAGACCCACCTGCTCCCCGGTCCGGCGATTCACGCCGTTCAGCAACGCGAACTCGATGACGCTGCCCATGTTGAGGTCGGACATGATGCTGTAGCGACGCATCTTGCCGGCGATATTGGGCTCGACACACCCGCAGACGTTCCAGTCGTAGGCCTCTCCCGGCTCGACGCCCATGCCGAGCATCATCTTTGTGCCGGTCTCGTCGTTGAAGACGGCCGGGAACCCGTCGCCAAGAGCGATGACGTCGACCGCCTTGAGCAAGAACTCGTCGGGGTTCTTGGCCTTGTTGTAGACGACCGCGAGCGACGGCTGGGCCATGCGGACGTGCTCCGTCGCGGTCATGATCTGGTAAGAGAGCGCGTTGACGGCGTCGTCGCCGTTCCGCCTGACGCCGCCGCACGTGGCGTTCTGGTACATCGGGTAGGCGGCCACGTACTTGGCCGTCTCCGAGTCCTGGAACAGGCATGCCTCCGCGAACTTCACCCACAGGCAGTCGAGCAGTTCCTGGGCGTCGTTCTCGAACGCGGGCCCCTGCTCCCTGAGATCGTGCTCGTAGTAGGGGAGCAGATACTGATCCATGCGGCCCATGTTGTTGGCCGGCGCGTTCTGCTCCATCTGAATCGCTATGTGGTACAGGTACAGCGCTTGAAGGGCTTGCCAGAAGCTCGACGGTGGCTTGCGGGGCACCTCGGCGCAGACTGCCGCAACGATTTCGAGCTCGGCGCGGCGGTCCGCGTTCTCTTCCTTTTCGGCCAGATCGCTCGCCAACGCCGAGTACCTCCCGGCGAGCGCCACCAGCCCCTCGCCGGCGACACGCATGGCTCTGAGGCAGACGGCGCGCTCCTGATCCTGGTGATCATGCGGATCGCTCTGTGCCAGCTTCTCGTCGATTCTCGCGATGATGCCGGCGATGCCGTGCTCGAGCACGTACGGATACCCGGCCGTCAGCTCGCCAGGCCCGCGCGCAGCTCTGTGATTCGGATAGAACGAGGAGACTGCCTCAAAGCGCTTGACCGAGGCTGGCTTCCGTGCATCGTACGCCTCGAACACCGATCTGCCACTCCAGTACGGCTTGATCACGCCCGTGAAGAGCCCCTTGTCGGCCTCCGAGATCGTGAATGGGTCCTGATCGCGCGTTTCAATGGTGTCGAGCTCGGCGTCAAGGACCGTCCAGTACGAGTCAGGGCTGAGGATCCCCCCGCGGATCCGGCTGCCGGGGCATCCCACGATGAGCTCGCCGTCCTGGATGAAGATCGTCTTCTTCTCACACTGCGCCTTGAAGGCGAGCGCCTTGCGCAGGGCGATCGGGAGACCCTCGGTCTCCTGGAAGCTCTCGGTGAGTATGCGTGCGTTCTCGAGGTCGATGCTGGGCTTGGTGGCGAGGACGCGCTCCTTCGCCCGGGCGACCCGGGCAGAGCAGTCGCCGGGCGCCGAAGCGCCCTTGGT
>CAYTRM010000557.1:0-1715 GCA_964440225.1 uncultured Thermoleophilia bacterium
GCGACGCTCATCCCGGTGATGAACCCGCTGACACCGGGCGAGGTGCGCTGCAGGCCGATGGTCTGGAGGACGAGGGCGGTCAGGTAGAAGGCGCCGAGCAGACCACCCCGCGCCCAGTCGCCGCGCGTCGAGCGAAGCCAGCTGCGCGGCTGGGCGACGGCGAAGATGCCCGTCGCGACGACGTAGCGGAGCACCAGATACAGCATCGTGCCGGCGACGATGCTCCCGGCGGCGAGTTCCGTCGTTCGCTCGACGGCATCCTTGATGAAGACGAAGTTGCTGCCCCAGAAGATGGCGACGCTGAAGAGCAGCACGTCGGCGACGAGCGCCTTGCGGCGTGAGACGTGCATGCTGCCCGGGGTCGTCGCCATCCGGGTCATCCTATCGGAACCGGGCAGAGCGACGGGCCGTCCGGACCGCCGAGCCGGACGACGGGGCGCAACGAAGACTGGGCCTTGATCGGATAGATGCGATCAAGCTCCGGCAGCGGACACGACGCGGCGCCGGAGTCCGGGGATGGCTGCCAGACTCCGGGGACGGCCGCCGGACGCGGGGGGCGGCCGCCGGTGAGGACGCCGCGGCGGAGAGACTGCGGCGTCAGTCCGCGCGCGGCAGCACGTCCGCCGGGTTCGGCGCGCCGCGCCTGCCGGGCGCGACCTCGATGACGATCACACCGGCCGCGATCAGCGCCGCGCCGAGGGCGAAGCGCCAGGTGAGCGCGTCGAAGCCGAACAGCAGGCCGAAGACGCCGGCGAAGAGTCCCTCGAGGCCGAGGATGACCCCGGCGCGCGTCGAAGTCGTCGCCTTCTGCGCCCAGGCCTGCACGACGAAGCCGAAGACGGTGCCGCTGGCGGCCGTCCAGACGATTGCCACCCAGGCGCGCGTGCCGAAATCCACGGTGACGTGTTCGACGAACGGCGTGACGACGATGAAGAGCACGGCTGCGGCGGCGATCTGCGTCAGCGCCAGCACCGCCGGCCGCGTGCGCGGCGCGAAGAAGCCGGTGGCCACGATCTGCCCCGCGAAGCCGACGGTCCCGACCAGCGTCAGCAGGTCGCCGCGCCCCATGCCGAGCCCGCCGCGCAGGGTCAGGAGCCCCAGACCGGCCGTCGCCACCACCGCGCCGAAGACCTGCAGCCGGCCCGGCGAGCGGCGCGCCACGACCCAGTACAAGAACGGCACCACGACGATGTAGAGACTGGTGATGAAGCCGCTCTTGCCCGGCGTCGTCCACTGCAGCCCGATCGTCTGGGTCGCGAAGGCGACGAAGAGGCAGGCGCCGAGGACGGAGCCGTAGAGCCAGTCGCGCCGACCGATCTGCCTGACCGTGCGCGGCATCACCGCCGCGAGCATGAGCGCCGCCAGGATGTGCCGCCAGAGCAGGTACGTCATCGGGCCCGTGTCGGCGATCGCGTCCTTGATGACGACGAAGTTGAGGCCCCAGACGACGGCGACACTGAGCAGCGCCGCGTCGGCGATGAGGGCGCGGCGGCGGTCCGGCACGCGGGCACGCGGAGGGGCCGGCGCCTCCGCCTGCGGCGGCTCGGCCGGCCCCTGCGTCACGCGGTGAAGCCGCCGTCGACCAGCCACGAGTCGCCGGTGACGAAGCTCGCCTCGTCACTGGCGACGAAGGCCACCACGGCGGCGACCTCCTCCGGACGGCCGACCCTGCCGACGGGGTACCCGTCGGCCTGCACGGCCGCGTACGCCTCCGG
>CAYTRM010000558.1:0-1711 GCA_964440225.1 uncultured Thermoleophilia bacterium
TCGACTACGACTCGCGCAGCGAGGCCGCCCAGCTCTTCTTCAAGAAGGTACAGAACAAGATGCTGTGGGCGGTCACTGGGCAGACCGCGGCAGAGATCGTCGTTGAGCGAGCCGACGCCACGAAGCCCAACATGGGCCTGCAGTCATGGGCGGCCGGCCGGGTGCGACGCCAGGATGTCGCTGTCGCGAAGAACTACCTGCACGGAGACGAGCTCGAGGAGCTCGACCGCATCGTCGTCATGTATTTGGACTACGCTGAGGATCAGGCGCGCATGCGCAAGACCATGACGATGCGCGATTGGGAGGAGCGGCTCGACGTCTTCCTGACCTTCAATGAGCGCGACCTCCTCACTCATGCGGGGCAGGTCAGTGCGGCGGTCGCAGAGGAACTGGCTGCCCGGCGCTATGCCGAGTTCGATGCCGGCCGACGCCAGGCGGAACTCGAAGCTGCGGACGAAGAGGACCAGCGGGCGATCGAGGAGCTTCGCCGTCAACTGCCGGATGGCGCCGCAGGCGAATCCCCGTGAAGCTCCAATTCGACGCGGGCGAGCGATTGGCCGGCCAATTACCAACTGGACATATACAAACTGCGTCTTGTAATCTGTGACCATGCCGGCGCCACGCCTCACCAAGCCACACGACGTTTTCGACCGTGAACGAGAATGGTCGGATCTCGTGGAGTTCGCCACCTCTCCCGACGCCGGACTGCGGCTGGCTATCGTTCGCGGTCGCCGGCGTCAGGGCAAGTCCTTCCTGCTTAGGCGCCTGGCGCGGGCCTGCCACGGCTTCTACTACCAGGCGCTCGAAGAGGAGCGGACGCAGGCCCTCGAGAGCTTCGGCGCCGCGCTCGGCCGCCATCTCGGAGTTCCCGGCGGCCGTCTGGCGTTCGCCTCGTGGACGGCGGCCGTCGAGGCGCTTGCCGACCTGCGCGGCGCCGGCGGCCGGCCGGCACTGGCTGTCATCGACGAATTGCCGTATCTGCTGGCTCACTCTCCCGAGCTGCAGTCAGTCATCCAGCTCGCCGTCGACGAGCGCCGCGAAAGCGCAAGCCCGCCCTCACGCCTCATCCTCTGCGGCTCCGCACTGGCTACCATGTCGAGCCTGCTGGCCGGCAGTCAGGCGCTTCGCGGCCGGGCGACGCTCGACGTCGTCATCAAGGCGTTCGACTACCGCACTGCCGCGCTCTTCTGGGAGATTGCCGACCCGCGGGTCGCGTTCCCCGTCTATGCCGTGTTCGGCGGCACGCCGGGCTACCGTGATCTGCTCACCGCCGCCGCGCCGAAGTCACTCTCGGGATTCGGGCGCTGGCTCGCGAAGGGACCGCTGAACCCCTCTAGCGCGCTGTTCCGCGAGGACGACTATCTGCTGACCGGAGAGCCTGCTTTGAGCGGGCGCGCCCTGTATCACGCGGTCCTGACGGCGATTGCCCAGGGCAAGACGACCCAAGGTGCAATCGCCGCCGCGCTGGGGCGTGAGCAGAGGTCGGTGCAGTACCCGCTGGCCGCGCTGGCGGAGGCGGGCTTCGTCCTTCGCGACGACGACCTGCTGCGGCAGCGCCGCCCGACCTACCGTCTGGCCGACCCGATCCTGCGCTTTCATCACGCCGTCACTCGTCCCGACCTGGCGCGGTTCGAGGATCACCGCGCCGACGAGGCGTGGGCCGACGCCGACGAGCGCTTCCGCTCGCAGATGCTCGGCCCCCAGTTCGAGC
>CAYTRM010000559.1:0-1711 GCA_964440225.1 uncultured Thermoleophilia bacterium
CGCCCGTGCGCCGGACCTCCTCCCGCTTGCTGAGCTGGTCGAGCTGGGAGCGCGGCGCGACCAGCACCTTGCCGGTCCAGTTGCTGATCTCGGCGAGGAGGATGCCGGTGGGCTCGCCGTCGGCGAGGAAGATGCGGATGGTCTTGCCAATCACGCTCCGAGCCTACAGTACGGCCTCGACAGAAGCCAAAGACACCACGCGTAGACCGAGGAATCCGACCGCCGGCTGACGTACACTCCTTAGGACGGCGTCACATCGAGGAGCGGCGTGCCCGAACCCACACCCATCTTCACCATCGGCTACGAGAAGCGGTCGGTCGACGACCTCATCCGGCTGCTCCAGTCGCGCAAGGTGGCACGCGTGGTCGACGTGCGCCTCACCCCCTGGAGCCGCCGCCCCGGCTTCTCGAAGAAGCGGCTCGGCGCCGCCCTCGAGGCCGCCGGCATCGCCTACGAGCACATGGGCGGTCTCGGGAACCCGCCGGAGATCAGGGATATCTACCTGGCGGGTGACGCGGAAGCGGGTCACCGACGCTTTCGCGAGCATCTGGGCAACGGCGCCAGCGCCGCGGTCGACGAACTCGTCGAGATTGCCGATCGAGAGCCGGTGGCCCTGCTCTGCCTTGAGCGCGACGCCTTCCGCTGTCACCGTTCCGTCGTGGCCGCGGTGAGTGCCGAGCGCCTGCCGGGCGAGCGCTCCATCTATCACCTCTAGTTCCGCGGCGGCCAGAAGACGCCGAGGACCAGGAAGCCATCCGGGTTCCTGAACTGGTTCCCCACGAAGAAAGCCGTGTCGTGCTTGGCGGAACACATCTGGCCGAGCCACTTGTCCTTGATCTTGCGCAGCACGTCCGCCTCGGTGTCGCCCTTGTCGCGAAGCGTGCGGTAGAGCTGCGCGATCTCCCAATCGACGATTGTCTGCTCGTGTCCCGGACAGCCGGCGTCGTCGCAGTGGTACAGATAACGAAATCGATAGGGGATCTTCTCGAGCCCCGTCTTGCTCGGGAAGAACAGGTTGGCCTGGTCGACGACGCCTTGTCTGCCGGCGTCCCACTCGTCGACGACGGACTCGATGGTCAGGTCGTCGACGCGCGACGGTCGAAAGACACCGAGCGACCGACGCTCCGTCTCCTGCAGGACCCGAAGCTCGCACATCGACTGCACCATCAGCGGCTCGACAAGCGCGCGTCGCTCGCGCCAGCCGTCCTTCGTGTTGATGACGTCGCCAAGCGCAAGGGTATCGAGATTCGGCTTGACGCTCTCGGGGCGGGGATCAGAAGCATCGGTGACGTCGAGCGTAAGGCGCTGATACTTGGTGAACCGTAGGTCGTACTGGAGATCGCGGTAGACGACCGGGTACAGACGCACCCACTCAGGGCGAGGCGTGTCGGTGCGTACACCGGCAACGCAGACAGTCTCACCGTACTTCGTGCTGATGCTCGGATACGCCTTCACGGTGACGACCATTTCGATGGTCTGGACCATCGCACCCCCATTCACCTACGAGAGGCGTCAGGCTACGCCGTCAACGGTGTGGAACGGAAGAGCCGAAGGGGGCTTGACTCGTTGACGTTGTCGCCCTCGCCGATGTAGGCCAGCGCCCGCGACGGGTCGTCCGGGTCGGGTCCGACGAGCAGGGAGACGCCGGTGCGCCGGACCTCCTCCCTCTTGCTGAGCTGGTCGAGCTGGGAGCGCGGCGCGACCAGCACCT
>CAYTRM010000560.1:0-1708 GCA_964440225.1 uncultured Thermoleophilia bacterium
GCTGATCGTCGGCGCCGGCGCGACGAGCGAGCTCACGGCGACGCACCTCAGGGCGAACGGCGTCGAGGACATCCTCGTGACCACGAGGACGCTGAGCGGCGCCGAGGACCTGGCGCGCAAGGTGGGTGGCCGCGCCGTGCCCTTCGAGGAGCTCGAAGCGCATCTGGCGGCGGCCGACATCGTGATCAGCTCCACGTCGGCGCCGCACTACGTGATCCTCCGCGACCAGGTCGAGCGGGCGCTCAAGCGACGCCGTCACCGCCCCATCTTCTTCATCGACATCGCCGTGCCCCGCGACCTCGACCCCGAGATCGAGCGGGTGCGCAACGCGTACCTCTACGACATCGACGACCTGCAGCACATGGTCGCCCACAACCGCGAGGAGCGCGAGAAGGAGGCTCGGCACGCGGAGCGCATCGTCGACGAGGAGCTCGCCAGCGTGAACGACTGGCTGCGCAGTCTCGAAGTGGTGCCGACGATCGCGACGCTGCGCGAGACCGTGGAGCAGATTCGCCGCGGCGAGCTCGAGCGCCTGAGCGGCAAGATGAGCGACCTCACCGACGAGCAGCGCTCCCGGGTCGAGATGCTCACCGCGAGCATCGTCAACAAGATCCTGCACGTGCCGACCGTGAAGATGAAGGAGGTCGCGGGTCGCGACCAGTGCTACCTGTACGTCGACGCCGTGCGGACCCTCTTCGACCTCGACGGCGGCGAGATGGCCGCGGAGCCGAAGACCGGGGCGGCGGACCCGGCGGCGGACGGCCCGGCGCCGGCGCCGGCGCCGGCGAGCGTGGACGCTCCTCCGCCGGCGACCGTGCACCGCTTTCCCGGGACAGGGACCGAAGACGCATGACGGACACCGTCCGCATCGGCTCCCGCGGCTCGAGACTCGCTCTCGTCCAGAGCGAGTGGGTCCGTGACCGGATCCAGGAGCGGCACCCCGATATCCAGGTCGAGATCGAGGTGATCCACACCAAGGGCGACAAGCTGCTCGACGCGCCGCTCGCCAAGCTCGGCGACAAGGGGCTGTTTGTCAAGGAGCTGGAGACGGCGCTGCTGGAGGGTCGCGTCGACCTCGCCGTGCACTCGGCCAAGGACATGCCGACGCAGGTCCCCGACGGCCTCGCCATCATCGCCTTCAGCGAGCGGGAGGACGTTCGCGACGTGTTCGTCGCGAACCCCGAGCTGCTTCGCGCCCGGACCGGGGCGGGCGCCGCCGGCGCCTTCACGCTCGACGACGTGCCGCGCGGCGCGCGCGTCGGCAGCTCGAGCCTCCGCCGTCGCTCGCAGCTCCTGGCGCTGCGTCCGGACATCGAGGTCGTGGACATCCGCGGCAACGTCGAGACACGGCTGCGCAAGGTCGTCGACGAGGGCATGGCCGGCACCATCCTCGCGGCGGCGGGGCTGGCCCGCCTGGGGCGGGCGGACGCCGCCGCCTTCGCCTTCACCTTCGACCAGATGCTGCCGGCCGTCGGCCAGGGCGCGCTCGCCGTAGAGGCGCGCCCCGACCACCCGCGCGTGGCGGAGCTGCGCGCGGCGCTCGATCACCGGCCCACGGCGCTGGCGGTCGCGGCCGAGCGCGCCCTGCTCGGCACGCTCGAGGGCGGCTGCCAGGTGCCGATCGCCGCGCACGCCGACTGGCGCGCGGAAGGGGAGGGTGACGCGGGTGTCCTCGCGCTTCGCGCCTACGTGGGCTCGCTCGACGGCG
>CAYTRM010000561.1:0-1708 GCA_964440225.1 uncultured Thermoleophilia bacterium
AGCGCCTGGAGACGAACATCCGCTTCCTCGCCGACTTCGTCGGGCTGCTCGGCGAGCTGGGCCTCAGCGCGCTCCTGCGGAAGGAGAAGCACCGGCAGCTCGAGGAGAGCGAGCGACGGTATCGTCATCTGTTCGACAATGCTACGGAGGGTCTCATCGTCTTCCGCGCCGACGATGATGCCGGCGGCGCTCGCGACCTCGTCATCGTCGACGTCAACCCGACCCAGTCGAGCCGCACGCACACGCCGCGCGAGCAGCTGATCGGCCGCCGGATGAGCGGGTGCGGAGAGGACGAGGAGCGGCTGCGCGCGTACTTCGATGTGGTCGCAGGCGCCCTCGACGCAGGGGAATGCACCCGCTGCGAGTTCTGCGTGCGCGCCGAGGGCACCTACGAGCTACTCACCGCGTACCCTGCGGGCCGCGACCTCTGGGCCCTCTCGGCGGTGGACGTCACCGACGTCCGCGAGGCGGAGCAGGCGCTTCGCCTGCAGGAGGAGGCCATCCGGAGCGCCTACGTGGACGTCCTCGACGCCGTGACCGGCGGCAAGCTGATCCTCCTCACGGAGGAGGCCCTCCTCGGTCAGCTCGGGCGGCCGCTCAGCGATCCGCTCACGATCGGCACGACGGCGGAGCTTGCCGAGGCACGGAGGCGGGTGCTCGAGGCCGCCGAGCTCCACTTCCCGGGGCAACTCCGCGCCGCCGACCTGCTCAGCCCGGTGAGCGAAGCGCTCGACAACGCACTGAAGCACGGTCGCGGGGGCACGTACCAGCTCTTCGCGCGCGACGGCTGCATCCAGGTCGCGATCAGCGACCAGGGGCCGGGCATCGACTTCAGGACCCTGCCGAAGGCCACGCTCGTGCCGGGCTTCTCCACTGCCGCGAGTCTCGGCATGGGCTTCACGATCATGCTCCAGCTCTGCGAGCGCGTACTGCTCAGCACCAGACCCGGCCGCACCGAGGTCGTGCTCGAGGTCGCGAGCGGCGGCCAGTCGCTCGTCCCGGACTGACCCAGCCCCGGCGGCCCAGGTGTCCGGCGTGGCCTCAGCATGCGACCGGCGCCCCGGGCGGGTAGACGGATGTTCCGGATGCCATCGCCCCAGAGTGGGCGAAACAGGTAGTACAGACCCGCGCAGAGCCGATGAGCAAGGATGATCGTGAGCAGCAGACAACTGCAAGATGTCCACGCAGGTCCCGGCAGATCCGAGGCGTCCGCCGCCAGATCGGGTACGCGCCTCTCGCTGGACGAGGTCCGGGAGAGCGGCCTGCCCGCCTACTTCTTCGACCACGGCGAGCACCTGCTGTACCTCAGCGACGAGATCTTCGACCTCGAAGAGCGCGACGCCTCGCTCCGGGCGAACTCGAGGCCACGGCCGCTCTCCCGCCAGATCCTCGAAGACGGTGTCGGCATCGAGTTCGGCTGGCGGCACGCCGCCGGGTGCGTCTGCCCGCACTGCTGGCGCCGCGGGCACAGCGAGGGCACCCGCGAGGATGTCGCCTGAGCGCGTCCTCCGCGCTGCGACGCCTCCGCGTCGACGACACCGGAGTGAAGAGCCGAGCGCCGAGGGACTCCCGTGACAATGGACGCTCACGCCCCTTCGGGCGCTACTGGAACATCTTCCCCAGCAGGAGGTTCGCCAGCTCCGCGCCGAAACCGGCGGGATCCTCCGTGTAGACGGCCGGGTTCCAGTCGACGCGGATGACGGCGTCA
>CAYTRM010000562.1:0-1703 GCA_964440225.1 uncultured Thermoleophilia bacterium
GCCGTTGACCGGGTTGACCGCGCAGGCACCCGTGAAGACGCCGGTCTTCTCCTTCTCGGTGCTGAGGCGCTCGATCTCGCTCTGGCGCCGGGCCTCGTCCTGATACGACCGCACCGCGTCCCGCTTCTCCGGCGCAGTGAGCTCGTCGACCAGCGGGTGCTCCGGCGCCAGCACCATGTAGGTGGCGCCGAAGAGCGTGTCCGGGCGGGTCGTGAAGACGGTGAGCGCATCGTCGCGGCCCTGCAGCCCGAAGTCGACCTCGGCGCCCTCGCTGCGCCCGATCCAGTTGGTCTGCATCAGCTTGATCTGCTCGGGCCAGTCGATCGTCCCGAGGTCGTCCAGCAGCCGCTGCGCGTAGTCGGTGATGCGCAGGTACCACTGCTCGAGGCCCTTCTTCGTCACGTCGCTGCCGCAGCGCCAGCACTTGCCCTGCTCGACCTGCTCGTTGGCGAGGATCGTCAGGCAGCTCGGGCACCACCACTGCTGGCCGGTCGCCTGGTAGGCGAGCCCGCGCTCGTGGAGCAGCAGAAAGAACCACTGCGTCCAGCGATAGTAGTCCGGTGAGCAGCTGGTGATCTCGCGCGACCAGTCAAAGGACAGACCGATGAGGTCCATCTGGCGGTGGTAGTTGGCGATGTTGCGCTCGGTGGTGACGCGCGGGTGCACCCCCATCTTGATGGCGTAGTTCTCCGCCGGCAGACCGAAGGCGTCCCAGCCCATGGGGTGCAGCACGTTGTGACCCTGCATGCGCTTCAGCCGCGAGACGGCGTCGGTGGGCACGTAGTTCCGGCAGTGGCCGACGCTCAGCCCGTCGCCCGACGGATACGGGAAGAAGTCGAGGGCGTAGAACTTGGGCTTGTCGCTCTCGTCGGGCGTGCGGTAGGCGCCCGCCTCCTTCCAGAGGCGCTGCCACTTCTGCTCGATGGCCTGCGGGTCGTAACGTCGGTCCATGCGGTCCTCTCTGGCGGCGATACACGGCACGCCGGCGATCGCGGCTCGACCGGCTCCCCGACGAGGGCGAGCCGCGGACGTGCGGTTCACGATTCTACATGAGCCGGGGCCCGGCGCTTGCGGCTCAGCGGCCGAAGGGCGTGTAGCTCACGACCGTTCTGCCGTCACCCGAGTACGAGAGCGTGGTGACGCCGGCGAGGCGCGGCGCGCCGGCGCGCGAGAAGTCCACGAGCTGGAAGGTGTACACGTCGCGGCCGGCAGCGGCCGGCTCCGCACCCCGTCGCTCGTCCGCCGAGCCGATCGACTCGTACCCGGAGGCGCCGGCCGTGCCCGCGTCCACGAGCACGACGCTGCCCTGCCGGCGCAGGCCGGCGACGTGGTCGTTCCCGTAGGCCACGAGCAGATCGCGATCCGCCTCCTCGGCCGCGTCGATCGTCGCCAGAGCCTGACGGATGTCGTGCACGAGCAGGATCTGCGGCTGCGGATCGCCCAGCTCCCACAGCGTGGCGAGCCACGCGCCGGAGGTCGCCAGTCCTTCGAGATCGGAGGCGACCCGCGGGGACAGGGCCACCGGGTCGGCCGCCCCCAGGACGGTCACGCCGGCGATCGTCGCCGCCGAGCCGTCGAGGACCTGGTAGCCGGCGTCCGCGAAGACCCGCATGGCCAGCTCGTCCTCGTGGTTGCCGCCCACGACGAGCACCGGCGCGTCCGGCCGGCCGAAGACGCGAACGAAGAGCCGCGCCTCCTCGGCG
>CAYTRM010000563.1:0-1694 GCA_964440225.1 uncultured Thermoleophilia bacterium
CGCCGGTCGCCGTGCCCGCCAGCGGCACGCGGCGACCGACCCAGCCGCTGTGGCGAAGCGCGTACGAGCTCTCGACCTGGTCGACGTAGATCGCGTGGTCACCGTCGAGCACGATGAGGTTCGCGGTCTCCTTGCTGGCGTCGCGGAGGCGCACGAGGTGAGCGCGGGCGGTGATGCGCAGCCGGTCGACCCAGCCCACGCGCGATGCGAGACTCACGAGCTCCAGCCCGAGCGAGTACGTGCCGTCCGGGTCGGCGTGCAGCAGGTCGCTCTCGACCAGGTGCGGCAGGATTCGGGAGACGGTGACACGCGAGAGGCCGGCGCCGGTCGCGATCTGTTGCGGGGTGAGGCCGCGGGAGGCGGTGGCGAAGGCGCGCAGCACGGCGAGGCCGTGGGCGAACAGCGGCGCGTCGGCGCTGAGCTCGAAGGCGGCCGAGCCGAGCGACCAGGCGCGCTCGTCACCGCGGTAGGCGACGAAGCGCCGCTCCTTCAGAAGGTTCAGCAGGCCGTACGTGCTGGAGCGCGGGATGTGGCAGGACGAGGCGATGATGCTGGCGGGGGCCGGCGTGGTGCGGCGCCCGAGGAACTCGAGCACATCCAGCACGCGAGCTGCTCCCCAGGTCGTTCCCTCGTCGTCACGCTTCGGCTCGTCCGGCATGTCGACCACCTCCTCGGCAATCCAGCATAGCGGGCACGGCGACACACCACAATGAAAAGAAGTACAGAACTCTGGACACGGCCGGCGCGCGCTTGATGTGGGAGCGCGCCGGCGTCAGGGTTGAGCGCACACGCTTGCGAACACGCCCTGGAGGAGTCGACCGTGCCCATGTCTGCTACGAACGCGCGGCCGCGCGCCGGCCGCCTGAGTTATCTCAGCGACGACGACAAGACCGCGATCTACGAAGCCGCCCTCGAGATCGTCGGTACGGTCGGCATGCGCGTCCACCACCGCGAGGCGCTGGAGATGCTGCGCGCCGCCGGCTGCGCCGTCACCGCCACCGACCTGGTCCGCATTCCACGCGAGCTCGTGGAGAAGGCGCGCGCCACGGCGCCCCCGGTGGTCGAGGTCTACGACCGCGCCGGCGAGCCGGCGATGAGTCTTGGCGGCTTCAACAGCTACTTCGGCACCGGCTCCGACCTCATGAGCACCTACGATCTGGAGACCGGCGAGCACCGGCCGAGCGCTCTCGCCGACATCAGCCGCGCGGCTCGCCTCTGCGACGCGCTGCCCAACATCGACTTCATCATGTCGTGCGCGCACCCCAACGACATCGAGCCGCACCGGTCCTACCTCGAGAGCTTCAAGACCATGGTGACGAGCACCACGAAGCCGATGGTCATGACCTCCGAGGACGCCGGCGACCTGCGCGTCATGTGGGAGATCGCGAGCGCGCTCCGCGGCGGCGCCGAAGAGCTCCGCGCCAAGCCGTACTTCACCATGTACCTCGAGCCGGTGAGCCCGCTGAGCCACCCCGTCGAGAGCCTGGACAAGCTCCTCTTCTGCGCCGACTGGGGCATCCCGGCGATCTACTCGCCGGCGCCGCTGGCCGGCGGCACGGCGCCGATCACCGTCGCCGGGCACACCTGCCAGGGCGTGGCCGAGTCCCTCTTCGGCCTCGTCATCCACCAGCTTCGCAAGCCGGGCTCACCGTTCCTCTTCGGCATCGGCCCGGCCGTGCTCGACATGGCCACCT
>CAYTRM010000564.1:0-1688 GCA_964440225.1 uncultured Thermoleophilia bacterium
TACAACGAGCGGAGTGTCGAGGTCGTCAGGAGCTTCGGCTTTCCCGAAGAGCGGATCACGCGCGTCAACAACTCCGTCGACACCAGAGCTCTGCGCGCCGCCCGGCGGCGCCTCACCGACGACGACCTCGCCCGGCTGCGCGCGCGTCTCGGCGTGCGGGGCGAGAGCGTGGTCGTCTTCTGCGGCGCTCTGTACGACGACAAGCGACTGCCGTTTCTCGTGGAGAGCTGTGACATCGCCCGGGCCGCGTTGCCGGACCTGGAGTTGCTCGTCATCGGGTCCGGACCTGAGGCGGCCGGCCTTCATCAGGCGGCAGCGTCGCGCCCCTGGCTGCACGCCCTCGGCCCGCTTGACGGCGAGCAGAAGGTCGCCGCCATGGCGTTGGGCCGGGTGCTCGCGATCCCCGGCCTGGTGGGCCTGGCGATTCTGGACGGCTTTGCCCTGCACCTACCGCTCGTCACGACCGCCGTGACGTTCCACAGCCACGAGATCGCGTACCTCGAGCCGGGAGAGAACGGAGTCATCGTGGCGGACTGGCAGGACCCGCACGCGTATGCCCGGGCGCTGGTCGCGGTGCTCTCGGACGAGCGCTTGTCGGCGCGTCTGCGCGCCGGGTGTCGCCGGACGGCCGACCGGTTCAGCATCGAGACCATGGCCGACCGGTTCACCCAGGGAGTGCTGGCGGCTCTCGCCGCGCCTCGCCGGGGTGCCTCTTGATCAGCGCCCGGACTGTGCGCCGGAGGCTCCCGGGCAACGTGCAACCCGCCGCGAAGGCCGCCTACCGCTTCGTCTGGGCGAAGGCCGACCGGCTGCTTGACGACCGCCGCTATCTCCAGTTGCGGTACGCGGCGCAGTTCGGCCGGCTCCCCGATCTGAAGCGGCCGCGGACCTTGAACGAGAAGATCCTGTGGCGTCGCCTGCAGGGCGACCCCCCGCTCTTCGAGACGCTCTGCGACAAGGTGGCGGCGCGCGGCTATGTCGCGGAGCGCGTGGGCGCCGAGCTGCTGATCGAGTGCTACGGGGTCTACGAGAGACCTGAGGACATCCCCTGGAAGACGCTGCCGGGTCCGTGTGTCGTCAAAGCCAGCCACGGCAGCGGCTGGGTGCTCACGGTCGATGATCCGAGCGCTGTGGATGCGGCCGAGGTGACGCCGACGCTGGCCCGCTGGCTGCGGACCGACTACTCCACAGTCTGGCGTGAGCGGCAGTACCGGTGGGTGCCGCGACGGCTGATCGTGGAGCGTCGCCTTGGAGACTCCGGTGACGGAGTCGTCGACTTCAAGCTGCTGTGCTTCCACGGATCGCCCAAGGTGATCCTTGTGGCGCACGGGCTTGCGCAGGGCGAGCCCCGGACGGCCTTCTATGCTCCCTCGTGGGAGCGGCTGCCCATGACGTGGGGCAAGAAGCCGGGTCCCACGATCGAGGCCCCGCGGAATCTGGACCGCATGCTCGAGGTGGCCGCCAGCCTCTCGCGCGATCTCGACTTCGTGCGTGTCGACCTGTATTCCACGGGCGACCGCGTCTACTTCGGTGAGCTCACGCTCACGCCGCTGGGCGGCTTCATGCCGATCGAGCCGCGGGAGTACGACACCTGGCTCGGCGACTTCTGGGCGCTGCCGGCCGAGCACCGTGATCTCGCGGGCGGACGGTGACGGCGGCATGACGGGGAGCGCGCCGGTGGAGAGTCG
>CAYTRM010000565.1:0-1687 GCA_964440225.1 uncultured Thermoleophilia bacterium
CCTGCAGGACGGCATCGTCGTGGACTTCGCCATGAACGAGGCGTGCGCCGCCGGCACCGGGTCGTTCCTCGAGGAGCAGGCCGAGAAGCTCGGCATCAACATCATCGACGAGTTCGCGGAACTGGCGCTGAGCTCGCCGGCGCCGGTCCGGCTCGGCGAGCGCTGTACCGTCTTCATGGAGCGCGACGTCATGGCGTACCAGCAGCGCGGCGCGCGCCGCGAGGACCTGGTGGCGGGCCTCGCCTTCAGCATCGCCACGAACTACTTGAACCGCCTGGTGCGCGAGCGCCACATCGGCGAGTGCATCTTCTTCCAGGGCGGCACCGCGTACAACGACGCCGTGGCCGCCGCCTTCAGCCAGATCCTCGGCAAGGAGATCATCGTCCCGCCGCACAACGGCGTCATGGGCGCGCTCGGCATGGCTCTGCTCGCCCGCGAACGCACCCAGCGCACCGGCGAGCCCACGACGTTCAGGGGCTGGGATCTCGCGCAGGTCGACTACACGGTCGTCGACTTCGTCTGCAAGGGCTGCTCCAACCAGTGCGACGTCCGCCAGTTCACCATCGAGGGCAAGAAGACCTACTGGGGCGACAAGTGCAGCGACCGCTACCGCAAGCCGGCCAAGGTCGACAAGGAGCCGGTGATCGACGACCTCATCGCCTTCCGCGAGCAGCAGCTGCTGGCGCCGTATGAGGCGGCACGCGAGCGCGTGCCGGAGACGGCGCCCACCGTCGGCCTCGCGCGCGCCATGTACACGTACGACCGTCTGCCCTTCTGGGCGACGTTCTTCGCCGAACTGGGGTTGCGGCCCGTGCTCTCACCGGAGAGCGACAAGCAGATCCGCGAGGCCGGCGTCGACCTCACCGTCGCCGAACCGTGCTTCCCGATCCGCGTTGCGCACGGCCACGTCCAGTGGCTGTTCCGGCAGGGCGTGGACTGGGTCTTCGTGCCCAACCAGGTGAACGAAGAGACCGAGTTCATGGAGTACAACTCGCACGCCTGCCCCTGGGGCCAGACGCTGCCGTTCGTCCTCAAGACCGCCCCGGGGCTCGAGCCCGACAAGAGCAGGATCCTCGCGCCGCGCGTACAGTTTCGCGATGGCAGGGAGGGCCTCGTCCGCGACATGGCCGAGATGGGCGCGAGCATCGGCGCGAGCAAGGCCCGGGTGCGCGCGGCGCTCGACCGCGCCTACGCTGCCCAGGACGAGTTCCGGGCGGCGCTTCTGGCCGCCGGCGACGAGGCCCTGCGCCGGCTGGACGCGGCCGGCGAGCTCGGCGTCGTGCTCGTGGGCCGCCCGTACAACATGTACGACAAGGGCATCACCATGGACATCCCGCGCAAGCTGCGCAAGTTCTACGGGGTCAACGTGATCCCGCTCGACTTTTTGCCGATCAAGGGCATCGACATCGACCCGCTGGTACCCAACATGTACTGGAACTACGGGCGCAAGATCCTCCAGACGGCGACCTGGGTGCGCGACAAGGACCGGCTGCACATGATCTACATGACGAACTTCAAGTGCGGCCCCGACTCGTACATCAAGCACTACGTGCGCGAGGCCTCGGGCAAGCCCTTCCTCACGCTGCAGTTCGACGAGCACCAGAACGACGCCGGCGCCATGACCCGCTGCGAGGCGTACCTCGACAGCAAGGGCTTCCTGCGCTGGTGGTCACAGGACGCGGCCGAC
>CAYTRM010000566.1:0-1685 GCA_964440225.1 uncultured Thermoleophilia bacterium
CAGGCACCGCGATTCCGACAACCTGATCCCCTCCGACAACCGTGGCCCTAACGCATCGCGGATAAGCTGTGCGCGCAGCGTTCCCAGAGTGTTGTAGACCTGCGACGCATCAGCTTGATGCGCCTGTTAGGTGTGTCCATGCGCCTCACACCCCTTCGCCTGCCTGGGGCACCGCGGTCCTCAGGTGCGCGACGGCGAGCCAGGTGAGCACGAGGCCGGGAGCCAGCGGGATAGCGAGGAGCGGGCCGCCCGCGAGGCAGGCGACGATGAGCAGCACACCGGCTCCCCGCAGATAGCTGCGTGCGGGGCGGCGGCGCGTGCCGCTGAGCGAGAGCCAGCAGTCGACGGTCGCGGCCACGGTGCAGGCGAGGGCTACGATGCCGAGCAGCATGCCGACGAAGGTGACGTCGAGGTACGGCCAGCCGGCAAGCTCGGCTCCGGTGAACTCGACGAGACCGAGGTAGGCGAGGCCGAGCGTCGTGAGGACGGCGGCGGCCAGACCGAGGGCACCGCTGCCCGTGCGCGCACTGGATCGAGTCATGCCCATGCCTCCCGCTGCGCTTCTGTGGACCACACCTAACGCGCTTCGCATAACCTGCGCGAACTGCGGTCTGAGGATACAACCACATCGCTTGGGCGCGACAGGTTGATGCGATTGTTAGGCGGAGCTGCCATGCTACGGCAGATCGGCAAAGAAGCGCGCGAGGTCTCGATTGGCGATTTCGCGCGCAACCGAAAGAGGCGACTTGCCGTGCGGCCCTGGCTTGCAGGGATCAGCGCCGTGAGCGCGCAGGAGCTCTATCATGTCGCCGTTCTCGCCAGAGAAGACCGCGAGCCATAGAGGCGAATTGCCGCCGCGGGTCATGGCGTCGACGGGCGCACCCGCGTCGAGAAGGGCAGTGGCAGTCTCCAGCCTGTCCTGCTGGACGGCGAAGTGGAGCGGGGTGAAGCCTCTGTCGTCGGCGGCACCGGCATCGGCGCCGTCGCGGAGCAGCGCCGAGACGCGCTCAAGGTCGCCTTCGAGAGCGGCATAATGCAGCTCGGTACGCCCGTAGCGGTCGACGCCGGGGCGATCATGTCGCTTCGGTCGAGCGTTGCTCACCGGCGCCTCTCCCGCCTAACGCACCGCGCGTAACCTGCGCGGGCTGCGGCTCCAAGTTACTACAGAAACCGTTGATCGCGTCAGGTTGACGCGCTTGTTGGGCGGTTCGCCGCAGCGATAGGACCTACCGGTCATTCTGACCCGGGAGGACCAGCCTGCTTGAGCAGTGCCCACGGCAGCTTCTGCCTGGCGTCGAGGACTTCGATGCCGAGCAGCCTGCCGTCGGCATCGAAGTCGAGGTTGATCATGCCGTTGACCTCAGCCGGGTCGCAGGGATAGGTGAACTTGGCACCGCCCGGCTCGATGTGATCAGCAAGGTAGATGTAGGCCGCATTGGCCTCCGGGTCGTAGCTAGCTCTCATCGGACCCCCGACGCTGGACACACTCCGCGCTTCTCGAAGCCGCCCAACTGCATTTCTGCAGTAGAGATAAGACCTCTGCTGCAGCTGTCGGCTTCTGCATAAGACCTTACCACCAACGTAGGAGCAAGCAGAAGGCAGACTGCATAAGGCCGGCCACCGCGCGCCCCGATTGACCAAAGGCGCTCTCCAGTTGACCAATGTCATGCTGCGGCACTACGGCC
>CAYTRM010000567.1:0-1685 GCA_964440225.1 uncultured Thermoleophilia bacterium
CCCGTCATGTCCGGACCGCCCATCCTGAGCCTCATCGAGCAACGCCCGCAACGATACAGCATCCGCACTGACTCGACCGTTACCGTCTGGTAACATCCGCCTACGCGCCGCGGCCTCCTCGCGCCGCCTTCGAGAGCACGCACGCCGCGCCGGTGTGCCCCAGCGTCTCAGAAGGACCGGAGAAGGAATCAAGGCACGCGTTCAGAGCCAGGAAGCGCAGCTAGAGACGACCTAAGGGCCGCAGGATGCGACGATGCGGCGGTCATCGGAACAGACTCGCAGACGAGGGGGACCGTTGCTGACACACTCGACGTGATCATGGCCGGCCATCAGGCTATCGAGCCGGACAAGAAGGACTTCGACGGGCTGGTGCAGTTCGTCAAGGACAGGAAGGTCAAGAACGAGGGCGCGATCCTCGTCGCCACCTTTCTCGTCTTGTGGTGGCCAATCGGTTACAATCTCGCAGCGTTCCGCGTACTGGCGAAAACCGCGGGGAGCCCTGGTCATCGGGCCGGCGACAGAGGGGGCATCTGATGGCGGAGAACACCGCTTCCGGCAAGGTGAGCGCGGCCGTGACGGCCGGCGCGGGGCTCATCCTGTTCACGCTGGCCGCCGGCCAGTTCCTCATGGCCCTGGATTCGTCGGTCATGAACGTCTCCATCGCCACGGTCGCCGAAGACCTCGGCACCACCGTGCAAGGCGTGCAGACGGCGATCACGCTGTACACGCTGGTCATGGCCAGCCTCATGATCCTCGGCGGCAAGATCGGCGGCATGATCGGGCGCAAGCGCGCCTTCTCCATCGGCTGCATCGTTTACGGCTGCGGATCGCTGACGACCGCGCTCGCACCAAACCTCACCGTGCTGATCATCGGCTGGTCGTTCATCGAGGGTATCGGCGCCATCCTCATCATGCCGGCCATCGTCGGCCTGGTGGCGAGCAACTTCCCGCCGAAGGGGAGGCCGCGCGCCTACGGGCTGGTGGCCGCCGCGGCGGCCATCGCCATCGCCGTCGGCCCCGTCATCGGTGGCTTCATGACCACGTACTTCTCCTGGCGCTACGTCTTCGCCGGCGAGGTGATCGTCGTCATCGCCATCCTGTTCCTGGCGCGGCGCGCGGCCGACGAACCGGTCGGCAAGCGTCCGCGCCTCGACCTGATCGGCGTCGTCGTGTCCTCAGCGGGCTTGGCGCTCGTCGTGCTCGGCGTGCTCATGTCGTCGACCTGGGGATGGTTCCTGCCCAAGGAAGGAGCGACGTCCTTCCTCGGTCTCTCCATGACGATCTGGTTCATCATCGCGGGCCTGTTCCTTCTCTGGCTGTTCCTCCGCTGGCAGCAGCGACTCGAGCGCACCGGCAAGGAGCCGCTGATCGCCCCGTCGCTCTTCAGCCGCAGGCAGCTCACGGGTGGGCTCGTCACCTTCCTGTTCCTCTTCCTGATCCAGGCGGGAGTCTTCTTCACCGTGCCGCTGTTCCTCTCCGTGGTGCTCGGTCTGTCGCCCATGGAGACGGGCATGCGGCTGGTGCCGCTCTCGCTGGCGCTGCTCGTTGCCGCCGCCGTCGGCGTGCTGCTCGGCGCGCTGCTTATTGAATGGTCCACACGCAGGAAGCACAGGAGCAATGCCCCATGAACACCGCACTGGCCCTCGCCGCACTCGCCGCCGCACTCGGGGCGGCGTCCCCGGAGG
>CAYTRM010000568.1:0-1683 GCA_964440225.1 uncultured Thermoleophilia bacterium
AGCCGCTGGCCGTCACCATGGCGGGCGGCGTGGCGCTCTGCGTCGAGGTCGACCCGCACCGCATCGAGCGGCGCCTCGAGACCGCCTACGTCGACGTCGCGGCGGAGTCGCTCGATGAGGCGCTGAGCCTTGCCGACGCGGCCCTCAAGGAGAAGCGCCCGCTCAGCATCGGGCTGCTCGGCAACGCCGCCGACGTGTACCCTGAGCTTGTACGCCGCGGCGTGACACCCGACCTCGTCACCGACCAGACGTCCGCGCACGATACGCTGCACGGCTACGTGCCCAACGGAATGACGCTCGCCGAGGCGATCGAACTGCGCAGCGCCGATCCGGGCGAGTACGTGCGGCGCGCCGTCGAGAGCATCGTCGTGCACGTCGAGGCCATGGTCGCGCTGCAGAAGGCCGGCGCCAACGTCTTCGACTACGGCAACAACATCCGCGGCGTGGCGAAGGAGGCCGGCTACGCCGAAGCCTTCGCCTTCGAGGGCTTCGTCCCGCTCTACCTGCGGCCGCTGTTCTGCCGCGGCAACGGCCCCTTCCGCTGGGCGGCCCTCAGCGGCGACCCTGCCGACATCGCCGCCACCGACGCTGCCCTGCTCCAGGCCTTCCCGGACAACGAGATGGTCACGCGCTGGATCAAGATGGCCGGCGAGAAGGTCCAGTTCCAGGGACTGCCCTGCCGCATCTGCTGGCTCGAGTACGGGGAACGCGCCAAGGCGGGCCTGATCTTCAACGACCTCGTGCGCACAGGAAAGGTGAAAGCGCCGATCGTCATCGGCCGCGACCACCTCGACTCCGGTTCGGTCGCGAGCCCGTACCGCGAGACCGAGAGCATGCGCGACGGCAGTGACGCCATCGCCGACTGGCCGATCCTCAACGCCCTCGTCAACACCGCCGCCGGCGCCAGCTGGGTGAGCTTCCACCACGGCGGCGGCGTCGGCATCGGCAAGAGCCTGCACGCCGGCATGGTCGTGGTCGCCGACGGCAGCGACATGATGGACGAGCGGCTGCGCCGCGTCCTGACCAGCGACCCGGGGACCGGCGTCATGCGTCACGTCGACGCAGGGTACCCCGAGGCGATCGAGAAGGCTCGCGAGGCGGGCGTCGACGTCCCGATGATGGAGAGTGAGCGATGAGCGAGACGAGCGCCTCAGCCGGAGCCGTCGTCGTCGACGAGGCGCCGGATCTGCAGATCCGCCTCGAGATCGGTCTCTGCAAAGCCTGCGGCATCTGCATCGAGCTGTGCCCGGAGAAGGTGTTCGACCGCGACAAGCTCGGCTATCCCGTGGTGGCGCGCCCCGACGACTGCACCTCGTGTCTGCTCTGCGAGTTCCACTGCCCGGACTTCGCGCTCGAGGTCAAGCGGCGGCCGAAGAAGAAGGCCGCGAGTCCGCCGGCCGTCGAGCCGGAGCAGCTGGTCACAGCGGTCGAGCCGTGCGATCACGACGGAGAGGAGGGCTGACATGGCCGTCGTCGAGACAACCGCTCCCCGCGCCGTCCTTCTGCAGGGCAACGAGGCCGTCGCCGAGGGCGCCATCGCCGCCGGCGCCCGCTTCTTCGCCGGCTACCCGATCACGCCGTCCACCGAGATCGCCGAGGTGCTCGCCAGGCGCATGCCCCAGGTCGGCGGCACCTTCATCCAGATGGAGGACGAGATCGCCAGCATCGCCGCCGTGTGCGGCG
>CAYTRM010000569.1:0-1678 GCA_964440225.1 uncultured Thermoleophilia bacterium
TGGACGACGGTCGCCGCCAGTATCTCACCGGCGGCGACCGTCGTCGCCGTATCGGAGTCTCAGATCGACTTCTGGTACACGCGGAAGGCGGCGGTCGCCAGCCAGGTGCAGATCAGCGTGAAGACCACCAGCCAGCCCATCCGGCTCATCACGAGGCCCCAGTCGGGGCTCGCGGCCAGCCCCGAGCGCCCGGCGGCGACCGCCCACTCGACGGGGTTGTAGGTGGCGACGCTCTGCATCCAGCCGGGCATGAGCGCTCTGGCCATGAACACCGAACTCAGGAACGTGAGCGGGAGCAGCACGAAGTTGCTCACGGCGACCATCGTCTCGACGCGGCGGGAGAGCACCCCGATGGCATTGCTCAGGGCGCCGACGTCACCGACCGTCACGAGATCCGCTTGGCCGGCGGCGCCAGCCGGGTCGGGGTCACGATCGGCTGAGCGCTCCGCGGCGTGCCTCAGACCGCGCCGCCGCGGCCGATGCTGCGCGGCAGGATGATCGTCTCGTCGCGGCCGGGGCCGACGGCGATGAACTTCACCCGCGTCTTGGTGAACTCCGCGATGTACTGCACGTAGTCGCGGGCCGCCTGCGGCAGGTCCTGCCACGTCTCGCACTCGCGGAGGTCCTCCGTCCAGCCGGGCAGCTCTTCGTAGATCGGCTTGGCGTGGTGGAAGTCGGTCTGCCGCAGGGGGAACTCGTCGAGCACCTTGCGGCCGGCCTTGTAGCGGGTGCACACGTTGAGAGCCGGCAGTCCGGTGAGCACGTCGAGCTTGGTCAGCGCCAGGTGGGTGATGCCGCTCAGGCGCACCGCGTATTTCAGGGCGACCAGGTCGAGCCAGCCGCAGCGCCGTTCGCGCCCCGTCGTCGTGCCGAACTCGTGGCCTACGTCGCGCATCGCCGCCCCGGTCTCGTCGAACAGCTCGGTGGGGAACGGTCCTTCGCCGACGCGCGTCGTGTACGTCTTGGCGACGCCGATGACGTGGTCGATGCGGGTGGGGCCCACGCCGGCGCCGGTGCACGCCGCTCCGGCGATCGGGTTGCTGCTGGTGACGAAGGGATAGGTGCCGAAGTCGATGTCGAGGAGCGCGCCCTGGGCGCCCTCGAACAGCACGTGCTTGCCGTGGTCGAGGGCTTCGTTGATGAGCAGACTCGCGTCGCAGATGAAGGGCTCCATGCGCTCGCGGTAGCCCAGGAGCTCGTCGGTGACCTGGTCCGCGTCGAGTACGCCGATGTCGTAGCGCTGCAGCAGGAAGTTCTTCTCCTGCAGCGCCGTCTTGATCTTGCGCCGCAGGATCTTCTCGTCGAGCAGGTCCTGCACGCGGATGCCGATGCGCGTGTACTTGTCCACGTAGCAGGGGCCGATGCCGCGTCCCGTGGTGCCGATCTTGAACTTGCCGAGCTGCTGCTCGTTCGCCCCGTCCAGAAGCAGGTGGTAGGGCATGATGAGGTGGGCGTTGCCGCTGATGCGCAGGTTCTCGCCGCCGATGCCGCGCGCGCGCAGCGCCTCGAGCTCGCCGAAGAGGATGTGCGGGTCGATGACGACGCCGTTGCCGATGACGCAGGTCTTGGCCTCGTAGAGGATCCCCGACGGGATGAGGTGGAGCTTGAACTCCTCACCGTCGCGGACGATCGTGTGGCCGGCGTTGTTGCCGCCCTGGAAGCGAGCGACCACGTCGGC
>CAYTRM010000570.1:0-1677 GCA_964440225.1 uncultured Thermoleophilia bacterium
GGGGGCCAGGCCGAAGCCACGGAACCCCCTGCTCTCACTGGACGCAAGCAGCCGGCCGCCCGTTGAGTCGCGAGCTTCGTCCTCCAGATCAGCCAGGACCTCGAGAACCGGCGCCACGAGGGCCGACTCTCTGTGCAAGTTCCCCTGCGTGTCGAAGAGACCCAGCTCTGGCGCGGCTTCGTGAAGCTTGACGTTCGCGGGATTCAGGATCGCCTTCACCTGCCGGGCGAAATCGATGGGCTTGTCCGCGACTGCGAAGCGCGGATACAGGTTCGGTATGACGGCTCGCAGCGCTCGCTCCACGGGCTCCTTGAGGTCTGAGGAACCGTCCAGATCCACCTCTTGGCCGCCGGCGAAGAGAGCTCCTCCGAGGAACGACTTCTCGAGATCACGGACGAGCGTGGTCCGTAGCTCGTCGCGCTCGCGACGCTTGTCTGACAGGGCGACTTGCGTGTCTGCTGACGCATCGTCGATGAGTCGTTTGTCGGCCGTGATCTTGAGCAGCGCCTCGTAGCGCTTGAGGCGCGCCTCCAAGAGGTCGGAGGTGGATGCGACCAGCCAAACACAGCGACCCTTGGCGCCGGCCGACTGGTTCTGCTGCCGGATCTCGCCCGTCTCCGCCGCGCGAGAAGGCGCCAGCGGCGAGATGAAGCGCACCTCCATCTCCGACCCCGTGTCAATGGCCTCTCCATCGAGCCACACTGAATAGCCGAATGGCGCCTTCGAGGAGCCGTACGTGACAGCGAAGTTCGCGAGCTTCCTCTTCGTGATCAAATCCTCTTTGCAGACCTGCTGCGAGAGCCGACGAGCAGCGGCGAGACTGATGCTGGTCGCGCTCCCCGGACGCAGCATCTCCTGAATGGCCTGCTCGATCGTGCGCTCGCGCTCGTTGAGGAACTTCCACTCGCCGGTGGCCTCGTCGCGCGCGACATAGCCGGCATCCCGAAGAAGGTCGAGGGTGGCCTCCACACTGGCGCGCACTGCCGCAAGGTCTGCGTGCAGATCGTCCACGAGGAGCTTGGCTATCGTCTCGGGTACTCGCGGCACCCACGTGACCTTCTGGAGCAGCCAGAGGACCTTGAGCACGCTGGCGGGCGTCGGGTGTTGTTGCGGCTCCACATCGACGACCACGCGATCGTCCGACTCGTGGATGGAACGGACACCGGAGGCGCCCAGGTACTCCTGTGAAAGCAGGTCGTTCTCAACGGCGTCGAAGACCTGGTCGAAACTGACGACGACCCCGACTTCATCGTCTGCCACGTCCTGGAGTGCGTCCATGACCACGGAGATCATGGAGCGGACTCCGCCGGAGATGCGGAACCCGGACAGTTTCTCGAAGACGTCCTGCGCCAAGCGGATCTGGTGGGGCAGGAAGGGATACGAGTCAACGAACGACTCCTGCGTCAACTCACCCAGCGTGCGGCTCGCATGCACATCCGCCAACTGGGAGAGGAAGCCCTCGTGGTCATCGTAGGCAGACTTGAGCTGGCCCTCCTGCGATGGATGCTTCTTGAGGATCCTCTGTGCGACGACCTTGTTGACCTCATCCGAGATGAGTTGCGGCTTGAGCTCGAAGCGCGCGTTCAGCCTGCCCACCAAGGTGGGCTGGAAGTTGGTGCGGTCGACGACCCTCTCTAGGTCCTGCTGGCTGGTGACAATCAGCCAGACCTTGCCTTT
>CAYTRM010000571.1:0-1670 GCA_964440225.1 uncultured Thermoleophilia bacterium
GTGGGACAGCCTGCGGACCGAGGCGCTGGCCGCCGGCGCCTGCTTTGACTGCCACAGCAACGAGACGGTGTGGCCGTGGTACGCGACCATCGCCCCGGCGTCATGGCTCGTCTACCGGGGCGTCGCGGAGGGTCGCGACCACCTCAACTTCTCGGAGTGGCCGGCGGTCGGAGGCGGCGGGCTCATGGCTCAGGCCGCAGAGATGGTGAGCGACGGTGAGATGCCCCCGCTGCAGTACAGGCTCGCGCACAGCGCCGCGCGTCTCTCCGACGCGCAGAAGCGACAGCTGATCGACGGATTCCGGGCGTCTGCCCGGTAGCGCCGCCGAGCGACGGACCGGCGCACCCGGCCGGGCTCGCCGGAGCCGGAGTTCCGGGCTCGCTGCCCGACGAGTGCGGCTACGGCTTCAGCCGCGCGGCACCAGCTTCTCGCGATCCCACCCGTCGGAGAGGCGCCGTGTGACGGCGGCCGCCAGCAGGGCGCCCGCCTCGGCGTCGTCCGGCTGGAAGACCTCGAACGCCGAGTGCATGTTGCGCACGGGGATGCTGAACGACAGCGTCGCGGCCCGGCCCGACGCCATGAACTCCTCGGCGTCGGTGGACGTGCTCCCGGGCATCGCCTTGATCTGCACCGGGATGCCCTCGGCCTTGGCGACCTGGACGGCGAGATCGACGAGGGCGTGGTTGCTGCCGGCGCCGCGGTGGATCACCGGGCCGGCGCCAAGCTTGACCTCGCCGCCGAGCTTCTTGGCGTCCATGCCCGGATCGTCGCTGGCGAAGTCGACGTCGACGACCATGATCACGTCCGGCTGCCAGCGCACCGCCATCGCCTTGGCGCCCATGAACGTCGTCTCTTCGTGCACGGTCGTGAGGGAGGTGAGGGAGGCCGCCGCCGGGGCCTTCGCGTAGTGCTCGAGGGCGCGCAGACAGACGTACACGCCGGCGCGGTTGTCCACGGCCGGCGAGGCGTAGCGGGCGCCGGCCAGCGGCAGGAAGTGCGGTGGGAAGGTGATGGGGTCGCCGATCTGGAGGATCTCGAGCGCCTCGTCACGCGTCGAGGCGCCGATGTCGAGCCACTGGTCGCTGAGGTCGGGGGCCTTGGCGCGCTCTTCCTTGGTCATCTTGTGCGAGGGCTTGCGGCCGACGATGCCGTGGACGGGCCCCTTGGCCGCGTGCACCACGAGGTTGCGGCCGGGCATGAGCTGCGCGTCGACGCCGCCGATCTTGTCGAACGAGACGAAGCCGTGCTCGTCGACGTAGGTGACGATGAGGCCGATCTGGTCGTTGTGAGCGGTGACGACGACGCTCGGCGTGCCGTCGGCCACCACGGAACCCCAGACGTTGCCGAGCGGGTCGCCCTCAGGCGCGCAGAGAGGAGCGAGGCGCCGCCGGACGACCTCCTGGGCCGGCGCTTCGAAGCCTGTGGGAGCCGGGGCCGCGCAGAGTTCGCGCAGCAGGTCGAGGTCGGTCGCCATGGGTGCCTCCGCGGTCATGGTGTGTCGTCGTGCGGCCGGTGCGGCGGCGCCGGCCGGCCCCCGCATCCTATCCGCTCCGCGGGCGGCGGGCACCCACGCGTAGTATCGTTGGCGCATCGAGACCACGGCCGGGAATCACGGGCGGCCCCCGCGCCGCCGCTCCATGGAGCGCCAGCGCCAGCTGCGGCGTCGGCGC
>CAYTRM010000572.1:0-1656 GCA_964440225.1 uncultured Thermoleophilia bacterium
TGCCACGAGGGCGGCAGGGAGGGCGACGACTGACGCCGGGTCCCGCGGCGCCGGAGCGAAGCTGCGCGCGCGACGGCGCCCCCGACAGGCGCCGGCCCTGCCCTTCGCCTACCGCACCGTCAGCCGCACCGCCGTCACGCCGCGCTGGAAGTTGCCGGCGCGGTCCATGGCGCGCAGGGCGACGCGGTAGGCGCCGGGCGCCAGGCGGCGCGTGCTGATGCGGATCGTGTGCCAACGGTTGGTCGTCGTCGGGCGCGCGGAGGAGCGGGTGAGGATGTGCCCGGCGGCGTCCGCGACCACGAGGCGCACGAGCGCCGTGCCCGAGCCCGGGCGCTGATCGAGGACCTTGTAGCGCAGGCGCGCGACCAGTCCGGCGGAGCCGGACACCGCGCGCGCCACCACCCGTGGGCGGCGCGTGTCGATGCGCACGCGCACCAGCTTCGCGGCCTCGACGTCGCCGAGCACGTCGACGGAACGGTAGGCGACGCGGGTCGTGCCCTGGCGGGTGAGGCGCAGCCTCGTCCCCTGCCGCCACTCGCCGTCGCCGAGGCGATACTCGGTGTAGGCGACGGCGGCGCCGCCGGAGGCGGGTGCGGCCGCGAAGCGCAGGGTCACCGGGCGCTTCGACCAGCCGCGGACGGCGCCCGAGACCGTGGTCACCGGCGGCGGGCCGGAACTGGCGGCGAAGCTGACGCTGATCGTGTGGTCGGCGCCGACCGCCGGGAAGGTGTACTCGTTCTCGGCGGTCGGCGTCACCGGGCTGCCGTCGACGAGCACCTGGTCGGTCTTGTAGCCGGCATCCGGCGTGAACGTGAACTTCGGCGTCGCGCCGTGGTCGACGGTCTGGGCGGTGCTCGGGCTGATGCTGCCGTGCGCCGGCGTACCCACCACGGACGGCGTGACGGTGAACCTCGGCGAGCGGAAGACGGCGAAGCGGTTGCGGCTCTCGCCGCCGATGCTGGTGAAGTAGCCGCCGGCGTAGACGGCGCCGCCGGAGGCGGCGAGGGCGGTGACGATGTTGTTCGGCGACGGGTCCCAGGCGGTGGCGGCGCCGTTCCCGGCGTCGAGAGCGGCGATGCGGCGGCGCTCCTCGCCGCCGATGCTGGTGAATTCGCCGCCGGCATAGACCATCGCGCCGGAGACGGCGAGGGCGTAGATGACCTGGTCCGCAGACGGGTCCCAGGCCGTGGCGTCGCCGCTCGTGGCGTCGAGTGCGGCGATGCGGTTGCGGCTCTCGCCGCCGATACTGGTGAAGTAGCCACCGGCGTAGACGGTGTCGCCGGAGACGGCGAGGGCGAGGACGGTTCTGTTCGCGGACGGATCCCAAGCGGTGGCGGCGCCGCTCGTGGCGTCGAGGGCGGCGATGCGGCTGCGTTCTTCGCAGCCGATGCTGGTGAATTCGCCGCCGGCATAGACCGTCGCGCCGGAGACGGCGAGGGCGTAGATGACCTGGTCCGCGGACGGGTCCCAGGCGGTAGCATCGCCGCTCGCGGCGTCGAGGGCGGCGATGCGGTTGCGGCTCTCGCCGCCGATGCTGGTGAAGAGGCCACCGGCGTAGACGGTGTCGCCGGAGACGGCGAGGGCGCGGACGGTGCTGTCCGCGGACGGATCCCAGGCGGTGGCGGCGCCGCTCGCGGCGTCGAGGGCGGCGATGCC
>CAYTRM010000573.1:0-1651 GCA_964440225.1 uncultured Thermoleophilia bacterium
GGGGGCGTCGAGCATGTCCGGTTCGGTGTCGAGGACGGTGTAGATCTTCTGCACCGCGGCCATCGATGCCTGGAAGGTGTTGTAGAGCTGGCTGAGCTGCTGCAGCGGGTCGAAGAAGCTGTTCAGGTAGCCGATGAACGCGACCAGGACCCCGATCTCGAGCGTGTCGCCGCCGATCAGCGTGCCGCCGTACCAGAGCACGATGAGCACGGCGGCGGCCGAGATGAACTCGACGAACGGGAAGTAGAGACCGCTCTGCACGACGGTGCGCATGTTGACCTCGCGATAGGCCGCGTTGGCGACGGCGAGGCGCTCGTAGTCGCTCGTCTCGCGGCGGAAGGCCTTGAGAACGCGGATGCCGGAGATCGACTCCTGCAGGTGGGCGCTGACGTCCCCGATCCTGTTGCGCACCTGGGCGTAGGCGCGCGCCGAGTGGGAGCGGAAGACCAGCGTCGCGGCGATCAGCAGCGGCATGATCGAGAGGGTCGCCAGGGCGAGCCGCCAGTCGAGGAGGAAGAGGAAGGCGATGGCGCCGAGGAACGTCAGCGAGTTGGTGATGAGCGAAGTGACGCCCTCGGTGACGAGCTGGTCCAGGGCGTCGATGTCGTTGGTCAGCCGGCTCACGATCCAGCCCGTCTTCTGGCGGCTGAAGAAGTCGAGGCTGAGCTTCTGCAGGTGGGCGAACAGCTGGCGGCGCAGGTCGTAGATGATGTGCGAGCCGACCCAGCTGGTCAGGTAGGTCTGCAGGTAGCTCGCGCCCAGGTTCAGCAGGCTCACGCCGACGAAGGCGACGATCACCCACGTGAGGACGTCGAGGTCGCCGGCGCTGATGCCGCCGTCGATGGCGATCTTGAGCAGGTACGGTACGGCCAGGCTGCTGAGCGTCACGAGGAGCATGGCGACGATGCTGAACGCGGCCCGGCGACGGTACGGGTAGGCGAGGCGCGCGAGCCGGGCGAGCTTCAACTCGCGCGCCAGGTGCACGAAGGCGCGCCAGCCGCGCAACTCCTCGAGGCTGGCCCCGGCGTCGCGCTGGCTGTGGCGGGCGGCGGCCATCAGACGGCGCTCCCCGAGCCGGCCGGGCCGGCTGCGCCGCCGGCCTTCGCCGCAGCCTCGTCGGCCGCCACGACATCCAGGTCGCAACCGGCGCGCTCGGCGTCGCCGAACATGTGCGCGTAGAGGCCCCCGGCCGCCATCAGCTCCCCGTGGGTGCCGCGTTCCTCGATGCGGCCGTGGTCGAGCACCACCACTTCGTCGGCCAGAGAGATCGTCGAGGGCCGGTGGGCGATGATGAAGGTCGTTCGGCCGCGCATCACTTCGGTCAGCGCGGCCCGGATCCTGAACTCGGTCTCGACGTCGACGCTGCTGGTGGCGTCGTCGAGGATGAGGATGCGCGGGTCCATGACGAGCGCCCGCGCGATCGCGATGCGCTGGCGCTGGCCGCCGCTGAGCGTGAACCCGCGTTCGCCGACGACCGTTTGGTAAGTCTCCGGGAGCGCCTCGATGAAGTCGTCGGCCTGCGCCGCCCGCGCCGCCGCCCGCACCTCTTCGTCGCTTGCCTCGGGCCTGCCGAAGCGGATGTTCTCGGCGATCGAGGCGCTGAAGAGAAACGGGTCTTGCGTGACGATGCCGATGTGGCCGCGCAGATCGG
>CAYTRM010000574.1:0-1649 GCA_964440225.1 uncultured Thermoleophilia bacterium
GAAGTGCACCGACGGGCTCTTTCTGCGCGTCTGCGGCGAGGTCGCGGAGGGCTATCCGGACATCGAGTTCGAGGACCGCATCGTCGACAACATGTGCATGCAGCTGGTGCAGAAGCCCGAGCTGTACGACGTGCTCGTGCTCCCGAACCTGTACGGCGACATCGTGAGCGACCTGTGCGCCGGCCTGATCGGCGGTCTCGGCGTCGCGCCCGGCGCCAACATCGGCGACGACGTGGCCGTCTTCGAGCCGGTCCACGGCAGCGCCCCCAAGTACGCCGGCCTGGACAAAGTGGATCCCACCGCGATCCTGCGCTCGGGCGTCCTGCTGCTGGAGCACCTCGGCGAGGACGAGGCGGCGCGGCGGATGGAAGACGCGATCGCCGCCGTGATCGCGGAGGGCGCCGACGTCACCTACGACCTCGGAGGGACGGCCGGCACCAGCGGCATGGCGACCGCCATCGCCGAGCGCATACGCGGCTGACGGCCGGCGGAGCGGCTGCGCCGCCGCCGGCCCCGAGAGGAGAGACCTGCATGGACGACGACGAGCGCCACATCAACCTGCACGCCACGCCGGAGATGATGGCGGGCGTCTACGCCAACTTCGCCAACGTCAGCCACTCCGACTACGAGTTCTCGATCACCTTCGTGCGGCTCGACCACGAGAGCGAGGAGCCGGGCGAGATGAACGGTGTCGTCGTGAGCCGCGTCAATCTCTCGGCTCGATTCATGAAGGAACTGCTCGAGGCGATGACCGACAACTACAGCAAGTGGCAGGCCGCCGAGAACATCCGCGACCTGCCGGAGGCGCCCGGCCGCGACCAGCAGGCGTAGCGGCGCGGCCGGCGGGTGCGCCAGAATGGTTAAGGACCCCGCGCATTCGGCTCCGTTTTGTGCTGCATTCTGAGGATTTTCGGGCGTTGCCCCGCAGACGGGGGTTGGCTACAATGGCGGAGCCTGTAATCCCACCGCCCGCGTTTGTGACCTCGGGGCCTCGTGCCCGGCGCCGCGAGCGGCGGAGACCTCGTCGCACGTCTTCAGGAGGACGCATTGGACTTCTACCAGGGCAAAGTGCTCAGGATCGACTTGAGCGCCATGACCTCCGCGGTAGAGCCGCTCAACATGGAGTGGGCTCAGCTCTACATCGGCGGCAAGGGGCTGTTGCTGCGCTACATGTGGGAGGAGATCGCCCCGGGTCTCGATCCGTGGTCTCCGGACAACCCCGTCTTTCTGGTCACGGGGCCGTTCGCCGGCACGAACGTCAGCACGTCGTCGCGCCTCATCGTCGGCTGCAAGAGCCCCGTCACCGGCGTCCTCAACGACAGCTACGTCGGCGGTTCCTTCGCACCGGAGCTCAAGTTCGCGGGCTACGACCTGGTGATCATCAAGGGACGCGCCGAGAGCCCCACGGTCGTGACCATCAAGGACGACGTCGTCGACTTCATCCCGGCAGAGCCCAAGTACTGGGGCATGAAGACCTCCGAGGTCGAGCAGGCGCTTCGCGACGACTTCGACCCCAACGCCAAGGTACTGTCCATCGGTCCCGCCGGCGAAAAGAAGATCCCGTGGGCCTGCGTCTCGACCGACCAGTACCACAAGGCCGGCCGCGGCGGTCACGGCGCGCTCCTCGGTGACAAGAACCTCAAAGCCGT
>CAYTRM010000575.1:0-1645 GCA_964440225.1 uncultured Thermoleophilia bacterium
ACACAGCGCTGGAAGCAGGAGCCGGTCTTCTGGCCCAGCAGCCGCAGCATCTTGACCTTTTTCAGGAGGTCGTCGGTGGACTGGTGGATGTTGGTGAACCGGTTGATCCGCTTGCCGGTCAGGTGGCTCGTCGCCAGCATGAGGTCTTCGTACTCGGGGTGCTGCGCCAGCTCGTAGGTCATGGCGATGCAGTTGATGCTGGGCCGTATGAGCGGGTGATTGACGTAGTCGTCGATCTTCTCGCCGAACAGGTAGACCTGCAGGTGCAGGTCGGCGAGGCTCTGGATGAACTCCTCGGACGTCTTGAGAGCCATGCGGTGCACTCCTTCCTGGCGCCCTCGGGTGGTCGGGCGCTGCGCTGGCTTGCGGGCGCGAGCGCGCGCATGGGCGGGAGCGCGCGCGCGGTGGTTCGGTCCGGCGGGGCGCGGACGGCTCGCGACCGCCTGTCACGGCGGCCGCGTGACTCCCGGCGCCCTCGTGGATTCAACTATAGGAGCGCCTCCGGCGTTAGTCAATTAGTGACTAGGAGGAGGGAGTTCCGAGGGTCCGTCTTGTACCTCTTGTACAAGGAGGGGAGCATGGAGGTGCCGTGTTCGGAAGGACATGCGCGGTCGGCGCGGCGGACCCGGCAGAGCCGCGGCGCCGTCAAGAGCCGAGACGATGTGCCACAGTGTACCAAGTGGCGCACGATGGCCGGGCAAGTTTGGCCCGAATGGCGACTGCGGGGTGGTCCGCGAGGGCGTATACTCCGGGCGCTTCGCGCCACCGCGCGTCGCCGACTCGCGCACGCTCGCGCGGGGCCCTGTGAGGAGCCCCTGATCGACCAGACCTGCATCGCCTACGTGGAGGGCACTACATGAGCGTATTCGTCGACGACTTCATGGCCGAACTCACGGCCAAGAACCCCGCTGAGCCCGAGTTTCACCAGGCCGTCCTCGAGGTGGCCGAATCCCTCGAGGCCGTCCTCGACAAGAACCCCAAGTACCGCGAAGCCAAGGTCCTCGAGCGCATCGCCGAGCCGGAGCGGGTCATCATGTTCCGCGTCCCTTGGGTAGACGACAAGGGCGAGATCCAGCTCAACAAGGGCTACCGCGTCGAGATGAACAGCGCCATCGGCCCGTACAAGGGCGGCCTGCGCTTCCACCCCAGCGTGTACCTCGGCCTCCTCAAGTTCCTCGCCTTCGAGCAGGTCTTCAAGAACTCGCTGACGACGCTGCCCATGGGCGGCGGCAAGGGCGGCTCCAACTTCGACCCCAAGGGCAAGAGCGACCGCGAGGTCATGGCCTTCTGTCAGAGCTTCATGACCGAGCTCAGCCGCCACATCGGCGATCGCACCGACATCCCCGCCGGCGACATCGGCGTGGGCGGCCGTGAGATCGGCTTCATGTTCGGCCAGTACAAGCGCATCCGCAACGAGTTCGTCGGTGTGCTCACCGGCAAGGGCATCGAGTACGGCGGGTCGCTCATCCGCCCCGAGGCCACCGGCTACGGCGCCGTCTACTTCGCCGCCGAGATGCTCACGACGCGCAGCGAGACGCTCGAGGGCAAGACCTGCCTCGTCAGCGGATCCGGCAACGTCGCCCAGTACGCCACCGAGAAGATCCTCGACCTCGGCGGTAAGCCCGTCACCCTGAGCGACTCGTCG
>CAYTRM010000576.1:0-1638 GCA_964440225.1 uncultured Thermoleophilia bacterium
ACATCGATGTTTCGCATGCAACATTAGTGTCTCATGCGAACAGCGTTGTCAAGTAGAACCCGCTCATCTCCCCGGGGCCCCTCTCACGTCGGCTCGGCGCTGTCCTCCGTGGCCCCCACGTCCGTCTGACCTCATGGGCTACCGCGCGGCGCTTGGCGAACTCAGACACGCAGGGATCGCGTTGGTGGATCGTCGACCTCGCGGAGGCGGCGATCGGAGTTGAACCGATGATGGAGGTTCTGCAGTCGTCAGTCTGCTGTGCTGGCCGATGGTCGACCGGGCGCGATTGTGCTGCACGGTCCAAGTTCGCAGGATGACGAGGTGCCAGCCGGTGTTCAGGCGTCAGTGGCCATGACACGGAGCCTCGTCGGCAGGAAGTCGGCAACCGGCTCGACGACGCACCTACACCATCGCGCGCCGACTCGAGCGGCACGCAACCACCCCAACCAGCCGCAGAACAGTGAAGTGTCAGATGCACTGGGCCGCCCTGGGGCATCTCGCTCCGTCTTGTGCTTCGCGACTGCTAACCCACAGCGACGGGCTGCGAGTCGAGTCGAGGGTCGCGCACCTCCGCCCGCGCCGAGTTTGACCCGGCGTCATCGAGAATGATCTGGGCAGCAAGCTCGGCCTCCAGTCGAGCCCGATAATGCGCGATCTCACGGTCCATCGTGGCGTCGTCCCACGCAAGCACCGGCGCCATCAGCCGGGCGACGCCCTCAACAGCCAACAGCCCCCGATCGTAGACCTCGAACGCGATGTGCGTGCGCCGGGTGAGCACGTCGTCGACGTGGAGCGCTCCCTCATGCGTGGCCGCGTAGCGAACCTCCGCAGCCAGGTACGTCCCGGCTCCCACGAGCGGCTCCGCGAGGTCCGGCTCGGCAACCAGCAGGTCGAGGACCTCCGAAGCCAGCGTACCGTAGCGAGCCAGTAGATGGTGCAGTTGCTCGGGCGAGAGTGCCGCGGTGCCCGGGTGCCTGCTCAGCCGGTACTCCGCGCCAGCCAACCCGACGGCGCCGAGCAGCGGAAGCTCAGCGGTGCGGCTGGCGTCGACGGAAAAGGGAAGCTCGAGGGCGGCAGCATCGACGGCGTCGCGGGCCATGAGCCGGTACGTGGTGTATTTGCCGCCGGCGACGCTCACGAGGCCAGGCACACTGCGGCGGACTGCGTGGTTGCGCGACATCCTGGCAGTCTCCTCCGCCGTACCACCCAGCAGAGGCCGCAGACCGACGTAGACCGCGATGATGTCGTCAAACGTGAGCGGTTCTCTGAGTACCGAGTTCACGTGAGTCAGGAGGTACTCGACATCACTGCGGCTGGCAGCGGGGTGATCCAGGTCGAATCTCCAGTCGGTGTCCGTGGTGCCGATGATCCACTGCTCACCCCACGGCAGCACAAAGAGCACACTCTTCTCCGTCGGCAGGATCAGTGCATAGTCGGACCGGATGCGTGACTTGGGCACCACGATGTGCACGCCCTTCGAGGGCCGGACCATCATGGGCGCCCCCACTCCCGCCAAGCGCTCGATCTCGGTCGTCCACACGCCGGTCGCGTTGATGACCGTGCGAGCACGGACGTCGAACTCAACACTCGACTCGAGATCCGTGACTCGTGCTCCAGCGACGCGGTCGCCCTCATGGA
>CAYTRM010000577.1:0-1638 GCA_964440225.1 uncultured Thermoleophilia bacterium
GGCGACCACCGGGAAGCCGAACCGGAGCACGAGAGCGCCATCAAGCAGGGCTTCGTCGACCTTCTCGGGGAGTACGGGGTGCACGACGATCGCGATGACGGCGCACACCACGATCGTCACCGCGATGACGATCCAGCCCACGACCGCGCTCGTCTTGAACGACACCCGGGTCAACACGCCTCTCCTTGGTGGGCGGCGACCTGGCTCCACACCTGCGCCTGAAACTGGTGTACGGCCTCAGCGAGCGTCTGAGGCGATCCGCGTGGGGCCGGATTGTCCACTGCTACCCGGATTGCACGACCATACTGGTTGGCCGCGTTGGGATCGAACCGGTGAGCTTGGGATTGTGAGGTCTGATCGCCTCGACACGCGCTGGGAGTGCCTGTGGGCCGGCGCGCGCCAGTCCTGGTTCGGTAGCTTGATCAACGAGACCATGGTGGCGATCGAGCGCGAGAACCCGAGCCCCAAGGGTGTGCTGAGCCAGGCCCATGCCCCCCGACCAGGTCGTTTCTCCCGCTGGCGTTGGGTCGCGGGGACGAGCTGCCTGCGTAAAAAGCTTGACAGTTACGCGTGGCTGTCAATACTAGTACACATGAACCACTCGGACACCGACGCGGATCGTCTGCTGCGCCTCAGCCGGGAGATGGGCGCCTTCCGCCTCGCGGATGCTCGTTCGCGTGGCATTCACCCCGAGACCGTGTACCGCCTTGTGCGGCGAGGTGCTCTGGAGCGCGTCGGCCGTGGCCTCTATCGTGCCGCAGAGGCCATGGTGAGCGAGCACCACGGTCTCGTGCTTGCCACGATGGTGGTGCCCAATGGCGTCGTCTGTCTTCTCAGCGCCCTCTCGTTCCACGGGCTGACGACACAGCTCCCCTTCGAGGTCTGGATGGCGATCGACCGCCGCGCCGCGTCTCCTCGCGACCCGGCTGTGCACGTCCGCATCATGCGCTTCTCGGGAGCGGCTCTCGAGCTGGGCGTCGAGGCACACGAACTCGAGGGCGCGCGCGTGCGCATCTACTCGGCGGCCAAGACGGTCATCGACTGCTTTCGCTACCGCAATCTCGTCGGGATGGACGTCGCCGTCGAGGCGCTGCGCGACTGCCTGGAACAGGGCAAGAGCTCGCCGGACGAGCTATGGGAACTGGCGCGGGCTTGCCGCATCGGGTCGGTCATCCGGCCGTACATCGAGGCGCTCGCGTGAGCGGGCGAGCGATCACGAATGTCGCTGCCTCAGTGCACCATCGGCTTCTCGCACGGAGTCACGCGAGCGGAGCGGATCCCAACGACGTCTTCCTGCGCTACGCGCTGGAGCGGTTCCTGTATCGGCTGTCGGTCTCTGCGCATGCTTCATCGTTCATGCTCAAGGGGGCGACGCTCTTCGCGGTGTGGGAGGAAAACCCGCATCGCGCCACGCGTGACGTCGACCTGCTGGGCTTCGTGGAGGACTCGGCCGAGAGGCTGAGCGGCGTGTTCGCGGATGTGTGCCGCGTTCCAGTGCCGGACGACGGAATGGCCTTCGATCCGACCGGCATCGCGGTGAGCGTCATCCGACAGGCGCAGACGCATCAAGGCAAGCGGGTCCGACTTGCGGCGAAGCTCGGCACGGCGAAGTACACGGTGCAGATCGACGTCGGCTTC
>CAYTRM010000578.1:0-1631 GCA_964440225.1 uncultured Thermoleophilia bacterium
TGGCCAAGCTGACGCAACTCAAGGGCCTGCTCGACCAGGGCGTTCTCACCCAGGCTGAGTTCGACTTCCAGAAGACCAAGATCCTGCAGAGCATGTAGGCGGCCGGGACGCGACCGACTGCAGAGAAGGAGACTGATATGGCAATGGGTCCAGTTCAGGTCCTGACGATCGGCTATGGCGCCGATGCGCAGCTCAAAGGCGAGGCGCTCGACGAGCTCGACAAGCTGCGTGACCACGACGTCGTCCGGGTCATCGACCTGCTCGTCGTCCACAAAGCGGAAGACGGCACGGTCGAGAAGGTCGAGTTCGCCGACAACGAGGAGCTTGCCGAGCTCGGCGCGCTCGCGGGCGCGCTCATGGGCTTCGGCGCAGCCGGCGAAGAGGGCGCCGAAGTGGGCGCCGTCGTCGGCGCCGAGGCGGCCCTGGAACAGGGCTCCGTCTACGACGAAGACGAGGTCTGGTACCTCGCCGACGCGATCCCGCCGGGCATGACGGCGGCGGTCGTGGTGCTCGAGCACCGCTGGGCGATCCCCCTGAGGGACGCCATCATGAAGTCGGGCGGCGTGGCGCTGGCCGACAAGTGGCTGCACCCTCAGGACCTGCTCGCCGCCGGCGCCGAGATCGGCATGGCGCTGGAGGACTAGGGCTTCCGCGTAAGACCAGTGAGACGGACGGCCGGCGGCTCTGCCGCCGGCCGTCCGTGCCTTGCAGGGTGCGCCGGCCACAGTGGCCGTCCTCGCCATTGGACCCGCACGACAAGTGGAGCCTGACCGCTTCGTGGACACCGAGCCCCGAGAGCCCGAACTGCAGCAGCCCGACGCGCGGCCCGCCGCGGCGTATCCCCGGGGTCTCTACCTCCACGTCGTGGTCGTCTCGCTGATCGGAGGCTTCGCGGTCCTGGCCTGGTTCGTCCTCTACGAAACCCTCAACAAGCTCATCTGGGACAACGGCTTCGTGAGCGGCCACGCCTGGATGTTCCCGGCCATCTGCCTGCCGTTCTCGCTGCTCGTGGGCCTGCTGGTGAAGTACGCGAAGGCGCCGAGCAACCTCGACGGCTCGATGCTGGACAGCCTCACCGGCGATGTGGCTCACCTCACATGGAAAGACCTCCCGGCGACCGTGGGCCAGTCACTCGCCTCATTGTTCTCCGGCGCGGTGCTCGGCCCGGAGGGTGCGATCGGCAACATCGCCAGCAAGATCGCGGCGCTCTACTGCGACGTCTTCAAGATCCCCGCGGACCGGCGGCCGAAGCTCGTCTTCGCCAGCGTGGCGTCGGGCTACAACGGCCTGCTGGAGAACCCCGTGTTCGCCGCCGTCCTCGGCACGGAGGTCGCGGAGACGAAGAAGCAAGGTCTCTCCACGCTGCCGGCCGCCCTCATCGGCGGCGGCGTCGGCTACGCGGTGTTCCTGCTGCTGCACGAGACCGGCTTCGTGAACTTCCTGCACCTGCCCGCGGTCGCTGACTACCGCATCCTCGACGCGTTCATCATGGTCCCGCTCGCCCTCGTCGGCCTGGTCCTCGCCGTGCTCACGGCCGCCTTCATGAGGGCGGCCGAGGCGTTCTTCGGCCGCCTCAAGGAGCGGGTCGTCCTGCGAGCGCTCATCGCCGGCGCGATCTTCAGCGTCATCGG
>CAYTRM010000579.1:0-1628 GCA_964440225.1 uncultured Thermoleophilia bacterium
CAGAGCCCTCGTCGACGTCCTGCGTCGGGAGGGTCTGCTGGATGGGGGTCAGGGCACCTAAGCCGGGCGCGCCCACCGCCTCTACGGACGACCTCGCCGATCACGCGCTCAAGTCGCGGGCCGCCGCGGTCTCGATCGCCTCCGACTCCGCCCTGTTCGTCTTCAAGCCGATCGTCGGCGTTCTCTCGGGTTCCATCGCCATCATGTCGGAGGCGCTGCACTCAGGCGCGGACCTCGCCGCCGCGCTCATCGCCTTCCGATCGGTGCGTCGCGCCGCGGAGCCGCCGGCACGTCGATCCGCCCGGGCGTCCTCGGCCGGCCGTGCCTCGCCGTCAGGTGAAGAGCGGGGAGGCCAGCAGCGCGACGCTCAGCCCGATGAGCGTCACCGTGAACGTCCAGGCGAGGACGTTGCGCACGCGGCCGTTGACGTGCTTTCCCATCACCCGCGGATCGTTGATCAGCAGCAGGGTGAACACGAGGATGACCGGCAGGAGGATGCCGTTCAGCGACTGGGCGACGAGGATGACCGTGACGAGAGGCAGTCCCGGGATCATCGCGATCGCGGCCGGGACGATCATCAGGAAGGTGATGAGGCCGTTGAAGACCGGCGCCTCGCGAAACGAGTTGTCGAGACCCGACTCGAAGCCGAAGGCCTCGCAGACCACGTAGGCCGTGGCGAGCGGCAGGACGCCGGCGGCGAGGATGGAGACGCTGAGCAGCCCGATGCCGAAGAGGTACTTGGCCGCGACGCCGAGAAACGGCTGCAGCGCCATCGCCGCCTGCTCGGCGGATTCGACGACGGTCCCCTCGGCGAAGAGCGTCGCCGCGCAGGCGACGACGATGAAGAAGTCGATCGTGGTCATGAACACCGAGCCGGCGTAGATCTCGTACTTCGTGTACATGTACTGCTTGAGCGGCACCTTCTTGTCGACCACCGCCGCCTGGATGTAGAACTGGCCCCAGGGGGTCAGCGTGGTGCCCACGGCCGCGATCGCCGTGAAGAGCCACAGAGAGTCCATCTCGATCGCCGGCGTCACCGCGCCGCGCGCCGCGGCGGCCCAGTCGGGGCCGGCCATGAACCCCGCGACGATGTAGGTGAGCAGCACGAAGCCCAGAGCCAGGAGCACGCGCTCGACCTTGCGGTACGACCCGCGGATGACGAGTAGCCAGACCGCGATGACGACGACCGGGACGCCCACGAAGGGCGGCACGCCGAAGAGGCTGCCGGCGGCGGCGACGCCCGAGAACTCCGCCACGGTCGTGCCGAAGTTGGCGACGACCGCGGCGAGGATCGCGAGGGCCGTCACCTTGAGGCTGAAGTTCTCGCGGATGAGGGCGGCCAGCCCGCGCCCGGTGACGACGCCGACGCGGGCGTTCATCTCCTGCACCACGGCGAGCACCGGCGTCATGATCACCAGCAGCCAGATCATGCTGTACCCGTAGCGGGAGCCGATCACCGACCAGGTGGTGATGCCGCCCGCGTCGTTGCCGGCGTTGGCGGCGATGAAGCCCGGCCCGACCATCGCCAGGATGACGAGCAGGCGGGTGCGGCCGACGCGCCCGGCGAGCCGGCGGCCTACAGTGGCGGGAGAGCGCGCCATCGAGGCCTCCTCAATGGAAGATCCTCG
>CAYTRM010000580.1:0-1626 GCA_964440225.1 uncultured Thermoleophilia bacterium
CCCCTCATGGAGCTCGGCCGGCACCGTCAGCAGCCGCCGGCCGCGCCCGCCGGGCGCCTCCAGGAACGGAGGGTAGACCGGTGTGATCGTGAGGACGGTCTCGCCGGGCGCGGCAAAGGCGTCGCAGGCGAGGTTCAACCCCGGTACGACGCTCGGCAGCCAGGCGATCCAGTCCTTGTCGATGCGCCAGCCGTAGCGGCGCTCGAGATGCGCCACGATCGCCGCCTCGAGCGAATCGGGAACCAGGGCGTAGCCGAACACGCCGTGCCCGGCCCGGGCGCGCAGCGCCTCGACGACGGGCGGCGGCGAGGCGAAGTCCATGTCGGCGACCCACAGGGGCAGCACGTCCGCAGGGTACATGTCCCACTTGAAGCTCGCCGTGCCCCGGCGTTCGATGCGCCTGTCGAATTCCACGCGCGCTCCCCGGTCGTGGCGCCGCGGCAGGATCGGTGCGGCGCGTCTCGCGTGCGCGGTCCACGGTATCAGACGACGCTCCGGGGTTGCTCTTTGCGTGAAAAAGTACAGACTTGTACGCGTTCCCCCGTCCGTCCACGTCCGAAGAGGCTCGCCCCGCATGAAGATCCGTCTGATTGAACCGAACGCCCCCAGCATGCACCTGTGGTCCAAATCGTACTTCGTGCGTCTCGGCCTGCCGATGATCGGCACCGCGCTGAAGCAGCAGGGCCACGACGTGCGCATCTTCAACCCGCAGCTCGCGCCGGTCGACTGGGCCGACGTGTACAGCGCCGAGCTCGTCGGCCTCTCGAGCACCACGTCCACGACACCCGAGACCTATCGCATCGCCGACGACCTCCGCGCCCGAGGCATCCCGGTGATCATCGGCGGCTCCCACGTGACCTTCATGGCCGACGAGGCGCTGCAACACGCCGACTACGTCGCTCGCGGCGAGGGCGGTGAGACGATCATGGTCGAGCTGGCCGAGGTGCTCGCCGGCGGTCGTGAGCTCGACTCGGTCAAGGGCATCTCATACATCAAGGACGGCGAGGCCGTGCACGCCCCCCTTCACGAGCGCTGCGCCGACCTCGACACGCTGCCCTTCCCCGACATCACGCTCGTCGACGGTCACGAGCGCATCACCCAGACGCCGATCATGACCAGCTGGGGCTGCCCCTTCGCCTGCAACTTCTGCTCGGTGACGGCCATGTTCGGGCGCAAGTACCGCTTCCGCTCCGCGGAGAACGTGGTCGCCGAGATCAAGGAGAAGAGGCCGAAGAAGATCTTCTTCTACGACGACAACTTCGCCGCCGACAAGCGCCGGCTCAAGCGGCTGCTTCAGCTGATGATCGACGAGGGCATCACGGTGCCCTGGGGCGCGCAGGTGCGCACCGACGTCGTCAAGGACAAGGAACTGATGGAGCTCATGCGGGCCTCGGGAGCCGACTTCGTCGCCCTCGGCCTCGAGTCCGTCAATCAGGACACGCTCGACCACTTCGAGAAGTCGCAGACCGTGGCCGAGATCGAGGAGTCGATCCGGATCCTGCACGACTACGGCATCCGCAGCCACGGCATGTTCGTGCTCGGCGCCGACGACGACGGTGAGCGCTCGGTGAGCGACACGGTCGACTTCGCGCTCAAGAACGGCATCGACACCGTCATGCTCAACAT
>CAYTRM010000581.1:0-1625 GCA_964440225.1 uncultured Thermoleophilia bacterium
TCATCTTCTGGCGCCACGACGAGGTGGGGCGGCGGATGGTGTCCGGTATCGGGGAGCGCCTGAACCTCAGCCGGCGCTTCGTCGAGTATCTCGGCACGCTGGTCAGACAGCATCTGCGGCTCGGCTTTCTCGTGCGCGAGCAGCCTCTCACGCGTCGGGCGCTGGCCCGCTACCGCCGCGACGTGAGCCCCTGGGTGTTCGAGTCCGTGGTCGTGTCGCTCTGCGACCGGCTGGCGACGCGCGGCGAGAAGACATCACTCACCTCGGTCGCCCGCCACTACCGGCTGGCGCGCTCCGTGTGGTCGTCCGTGAGCAAGGCGCCGGTACCTCAGCTGCTCAGCGGCGACGACGTGATGGAGTTGCTCGGTCTCGAGCCGGGACCCGCCGTGGGCCAGGCGCTGGACGCCCTGGAGGAAGAGGTCGAGGCGGGCGAGGTGACGGACGCCCGGGAGGCGCGGGCGTTTCTGGCCCGCTGGTGGGACCGTGACGGAGAAGCGCAGGCCGGGGGCGACCCATCGTCGAAGCCCGAGGACGGCTGATGCCCGAGCTCCCCGAGGTCGAGACCATCCGTCGCCGGCTGCTCACGTGTCTCCCCGGTCTCACGGTGAGCGGCCTCACCGTGAACGACGCGTCGGTGAGCGAGCAGGACGAGTCGCAACTGAGGCGGTTGCTCGCGGGACGCCGTGTGGCCGGTCTGCGCCGGCGCGGCAAGTACCTGCTCGTCGACCTCGAGCGGGCTGGGTCCTCCAGCCGGCCGGCGTCCGCAGCGGGTCGCACCGATGCCGGGCCACCTGCGGTCGCCGGCGCGAGTGTCGCCGTGATCCACCTGCGGATGACCGGGCAACTCGTGTTCAGGCCCGAGCCCGGCGAGCGCCCGGCCCGGTTCGTGTGGCATCTGGACCCGGACACGGAGCTCCACTTCCAGGACGTGCGCCGGTTCGGTCGCCTGTGGGTCCTCGATCCGGCGGAGGAGGAGGCCTTCTTCGCTGTACGGGGCATGGGCCCCGAGCCCTTCGGCCCGGAGTTCACCGAGGAGTATCTGCGCGGCGCGCTGCAGGACCGGCGTGCCCCGCTGAAGGCCTTCCTGCTCGATCAGCGGCGCGTGGCCGGGGTCGGCAACATCTACGCGGACGAGACGCTCTTCCGGGCGCGCCTGCACCCTCTGCGGGCGGCCGGGAGCGTCGGGCCGCGTGAGGCGCGGCGTCTGCACGCGGCCCTCCTCGAGACGCTCCAGGCCGGTATCGATCACGAGGGTTCCAGCATCGAGAGCTTCATAGACCCGGCCGGGGAGCGCGGCAGCTTCCAGGAGATCCTGAGTGTGTACCAGCGCACCGGCGAGGAGTGCCGGGTCTGCGGAGCCTCGATCGAACGCATCGTGGTCGGTGGCCGTGGCACGCACTACTGCCCGCGCTGCCAGCCGCGCCGGGGAGGCATGGCGCCGGGCTCGCGCCGGCGTCGCGGCACCACCGACCCCCCGCGCAGCGCCAGAGCGGCCGACTGGGAGCCTCCCGGCCGGTGAGCGGTCCGGCGGTGGGCCGAGGGGACGGGGAGAGCGGCGTGCCCGTCGCGGAGACCGGCCGCGCCCGTGGAGCGCGCCCGCGGACGCCGGCCCCGCGGCTGTACCT
>CAYTRM010000582.1:0-1623 GCA_964440225.1 uncultured Thermoleophilia bacterium
GCTTGTGCACGCGGATGCGTTCAACGAACACGACGAACCCCGTACTCCGGCTAACAAGGATTAGGCAGTCTGCGTAAGCACCAAACACAGACGGCCCCTTTCTGCATATGACGCTACCACGAGCCTAGGAGTGCGCGAAAGGCAGACTGCATAAGCCCGCGCCGGCGCGACGCGACGGAGAGCCTCGTGCCGGCTGGTACGTACTCGTGGCGCCGCATGCCGCCGCGTCTCGTCGGCAGAATGTCGGCCGATTTGCCGCTTCGGAAGTTGTGTGCGCGGGCGCGCACGACCGGAAATCGCCAGGTGCAGGGAAGTTGTTGGAGGCGGCGATCGGAGTTGAACCGATGATGGAGGTTTTGCAGACCTCTGCCTTACCACTTGGCTACGCCGCCCCGGCGAACACGCCCCTCAGACGACAAAAAGGCAGATGACAGAGCACATCGCTTCTGTCCTCTGCCTCGCCCCGCGAGGGGAGATTGGAGCGGGTGAAGGGACTCGAACCCTCGACCTTCTGCATGGCAAGCAGACGCTCTAGCCAACTGAGCTACACCCGCAGCAAGCGCGGATGATACCAGAGGGCGGCCGAAGGGCGCAATTCGCACTGGAGGTACCGGCGGCGACGGCGGAGCCCACCAGGGAACCCTTGACGGTAGCCGCCGACTGGTCGACCATGGTTTCTTACGGTCACGGTAGCGTCACCCCGTGGCCGTGGACAGGGGGAGCGACCACAGGGGGATCGCAATGAGAAAGTCCGGACGACGATGGATCTGGTCGAGCATACTCGCCTGCGTGGTGCTGGCGCTCGGCCTGGCGGTCGTGCTGGCGCCGGGTGCGGCGCTGGGCGACGAGGCGTCGCCGGCGCCCGGCGAGGGCGAGAAGGTCATGCTCAAGGTCGGCTGGATGGGCGACGTCGACAACCTCAATCCGCTCATCGGCTGGAGCAACAACGTCTACGAGGTGTTCGCCCAGCAGTACCTCCTCATGGTCGGCCGCGACTGGGAGACGTACAAGCCCGACGGCTCGGGCATCGCCAAGAGCTGGGAGGTCAGCGACGACGGGCTCGTCTGGACCTTCACGATGAACGAGGGCATGACGTGGCACGACGGCGAGCCCATCACGGCCGAGGATGCCGCCTTCACCTACAACTTCATCATCGAGAATGAGATCGCCGCGTACGCCAGCTTCGTCGGCGGGATCGACCGCGCGGAGGTCGTCGACGACCTCACGTACAAGGTCATCTGCAACACGCCGGTCGCCAACATGCTCATGCTCTGGATCCCCTGCCTGCCGGAACACGTCTGGGGCAAGATGACCCCCAAGGAGGCGAGCCAGACCTTCCAGAACGAGCCTCCGTCCATCGGCAGCGGCCCGTACCAGGTCGTGGAGTGGAAGAAGGAGCGGTACCTCCGCATGGAGGCCTACGACGACTACTTCCTGGGCAAGCCGACGGTCGACGAGCTGATCTTCGTCGTCTACCAGAACGGCGACACGATGGTCCAGGACCTCAAGGCCGGCACGATCGACGCCGCCTACCTCTTCCCACCGGCGCAGTTCGAGCCGCTTGCGGCAACGGAAGGCATCGAGGCCATCGAGTTCAGCTGGTTCAACTGGGACTACGTCGGG
>CAYTRM010000583.1:0-1619 GCA_964440225.1 uncultured Thermoleophilia bacterium
GCCGATGGTCCCCAACGTGAGCACGCTGGACGACGACGGCTGTGGCTGGATCTGCCTGAGCCCCGGCTGCCCGGAGCTGGCTGCCGGGGAGCTGGAGGCCGAGGACCTGGCAGGAGCCGGGGTGTCAACGAGCTGGGGAGCCGGCTCGGATGTCGAAGACCAGGCGCTCGCCGGCCGCCTCGCGCGGCTGATCGATCACTACGTGGACGCGGAGGAGGCGCGCGGCCGTGAGGCGGACGCGCCCACGCGGGCGCGCGAGCGGGCCCAGGCCGAGCTCGCGCGCCTCCACGCGCACCTGCTCGAGCTGGGGCGCCTAGCCGAAGGAGCAGGCGCCCTCGCCGCCCATCTGAGCGACGCGCTCGTCGTCTCGTACCACAGCGACGACTTCGGCGAGGCTCAGGAGGCCAAGCAGGCGCTCACCGCCGTCGGCGCTCTCTGCGCCGTCCTCCGCCGCACCGCCGGCGACGCTCAGGACCGGCTTGCCGGCACCGACGCCGAACTGCCGGGGCTGTTCATCGCGGACGAGGCCTGACGGGCGCCCCCACTCCGCAACGTCCACCGTGAGTGGCCATCGTCACTCTGGTCGTCGCGGCGCGCGCGTCGCAGGCTTCATGCATGCCCACCGTCACCTCCACGCGCACTCGCGCCCGCCTCTGCCGGTCTCCATCAGCGGCCCGCAACGTCAACCTCATCCCGCCGCAACGTCGTTGCTCTCGGACGCGGGTGCGGTATACTTGTGTCAATCCTCCCCGCCGTCCGGGTCGTGCCGCACCGGCGGGGCTTTCTTTTGACCATTCTCGGACGCCGTCGTGACTGCCGGGTCGTCCAGGCGGGTGGTCGTCTTCCTCGACTATCAAAACGTCTATCACCGCGCTCGTGAGGCCTTCTGTGCCCGAGACGCCCCGGCTCGCGAAGGCCAGGTGGATCTGCTCGCTCTGGGTCGTCTGTTGGCGTCCCGAGTCTCGGGCGGCAGCCTCACAAGCGTCCGCGCCTATCGCGGTCGACCAAGCAGGCGGCTTGACCCGCGCTCCTACGCCGCGTTCCGGCGGCAGACGTGGGCGCAGGCCGAGCGCGGCGCCGGGCTTGTGACCGTCATCGCTCGCGACCTGCGCTATCCGCCTGACTGGCCGACATGGCCCGCTCAGGAGAAGGGAATCGACGTCGCGCTTGCGGTCGACTTCGTGATGATGGCCGCTCGCCACGAGCACGTCGTCGTCGTCTTATTCTCCAGCGACACAGATCTTGTGCCTGCGCTGGAGGCGGTGATCGCTCTGCGACCCGGGAGCCCGCCTGCGTGCGAAGTAGCGGCCTGGGCAGCACCCGGCATGCGCCCACGGACGCTCTCGGTGAGGGGCGTGCGCCTCCGTCGTCACCTGCTCACAGAGGCCGACTTCCGAGCGGTCGCGGATCCAACGGACTACGCGCGCACGCCATGAGCGCGCTGCCCCGGGCGCGTCGGCGACTCCGGGAGGTTCTCATGGCCGAGCTCCTTGCCGTCACCTGCGGCTCGTGCGGCGAGCCGATGATCCTCAGGCGTGAGCACGCTGGACGCGGACGGCTGCCTCTGGATCTGCCTGAGCCCCGGCTGCCCGGAGCTGGCTGCCGGGGAGCTGGAGGCC
>CAYTRM010000584.1:0-1617 GCA_964440225.1 uncultured Thermoleophilia bacterium
CCGCGACGCTGCGCGCCGAGGTCCTGGCCATCACGCTCTCCAAGCTCTGACCTACACTTCCACCACACACGAGAGGGACGCCATGGCAGCTCAGATCATCGACGGCAAGGCGATCGCCGAACAGGTACGCGAAGAGATCAAGGCCGAGGTCGCCAAGCTCGCGACCTGCGGGGTCAAGCCCGGCGTCGCGACGATCCTCGTCGGCGAGGACGGCGGCGCGCAGTTCTACCGCGGCCAGATCGAGAAGAACACCGCGACGGTGGGCTTCAACTACTTCAACCACACGCTCCCGGCCGGCGCGAGCGAGGCCGAGATCCTGGCGCTCATCGCCACGCTGAACGCCGACGCCGCCGTCCACGGCATCCTCGCGCTCATGCCGATGGACGCCGCGATCGAGCAGAACGCGGTCTTCAACGCCATCGCGCCGGAGAAGGACCTCGACTGCGTCAACCCGGCCAACATCGGCCACGTACTGCTCGGCGACCAGCTCTTCGCGCCGGCCACGCCGAGCGCGTGCATCGAGATCCTCGATCGCGAGGGCATCGAACTGCAGGGCCTCGACATCACCATCGTCAACCACTCGAACATCGTCGGGAAGCCGGTCGCCCTGCTTTGTCTCAACCGCAACGCCTCGGTCCACGTCGTGCACGTGTTCAGCAAGGACGTGCCCGCCGCCTGCCGCGAGGCCGACGTGCTCATCTGCGCGGCCCCCGTGCAGAACCTGATCAAGGCCGACATGGTCAAGCCCGGCGCCGTGGTGATCGACGTGACCACGATCCGCGTCGAGGGCAAGCAGGTCGGCTCACTCGAGTTCGACGCCGTCTGCGAGGTCGCCGGCCGCGTGACGCCGGTGCCCGGCGGCGTGGGCCCCGTCACCAACGTGATCCTGCTCAAGAACGCTCTGGTCGCCTGCAAGGCGCAGACGGGCGTCAGCTGACACGTCCGGGGGGCGGCGGGCGCGGCGGCCCTGTGGGCCGCGGTACCCGCCGCCCGCCCGGTTGTGGTTGACTAGAGCGAGCTACGCACGACAAGAATCGGGAAGGAGGGCGACCGAAGGGCCTTGCGGCCACGGTCGCCCGACGAATGTGGAACGCGACGTGGAGTTGATGCGATGCCCAGGCGACAGACCCGCAGCGAGGCCGTCGGCGCCGTGGCCGACACCCCCGATCTCGACGTCGACCTCGAGCAGGTGCTCACGGTCGTCGAAGAGATCGACCCTCACGGCAACCTGATCGCGCTGCTGCAGCGCGCCCAGAACCTGTTCGGCTACCTGCCCGAGCCCGTGGTCGACGAGATCTCCCGGCTCAGCGGCGTGCCGGCGTCACGGATCTACGGCATCATCACGTTCTACGCCCAGTTCAGCACCGAGCCCAGCGGGCGCCACAAGGTCTGCGTCTGCCACGGCACCGCCTGCCACGTGGCCGGCGCGACGCGGATCACCGACGCTCTCGCGCAGGAACTCGACGTGGCCGACGGCGAGACGCGCGCCGACATGGAGGTCAGTCTCGACTCCGTCGCCTGCATGGGCGCCTGCTCGCAGGCGCCGGTGATGCGCGTCGACGACGACACCTACGGCAACCTGACGGCCGACCAGACGCGCACCATCGTGCGCGAGCT
>CAYTRM010000585.1:0-1612 GCA_964440225.1 uncultured Thermoleophilia bacterium
CGTCACGGGCGAGGGCGTCTTCGAGACGCTCAAGGTCGTGTGCAAGCAGGTCATCGCCAAGACCGGCTGAGGCCGGCGGCCGCAGGTTCGGCCGGCCCGGCCCACGAGGCGCGGCGGCAGGCTCCGCGGGCCGCGCCTCCCCCCCGCTCCCCGCTCAGGTGCCGACGCGCTTGACCCAGTCCATCGGCTCGTAGCGCGACGAGAACGTGTCGCGGAAGAGCACGTCGCCGTCCGCGTCCAGGACGGTGCGCTGGACCTTGACGCTGCGCCCGTCGATGCCCTGCTCCCAGCGGATCACGCCCGGGCCGAGGTCGGAGTCGTAGACGATCTTGGGGTCGCTCTTGCCGCGCGCCGGTTTACGAATATCGTAAAAGGGGCTCGTGGTGTACTTGACCGTGCGCCCCGTCTTGCCGACCAGCGCGACGGTGAGCGCGTCGCCGTCGACCCAGCTGCGGATCATGACGCTCCTGCCGGTGTCGTTGCGAAAGCGGAAGTCGACGGCTCCCCAGGCGACGGTGGCGTCGCGGCCCGTGGGGTAGTGCGAGATGTACAGCGAGTGGGGCTCGCGCTCGACCACCTTGAGCCCGGCGAAGAAGACGGCGTTGAAGAGCGTCGTCGCGTACTGGCAGATGCCGCCTCCGACTCCCTGGCGGAGCACATTGCCCGAGGTGATCACCGGGGCGTAGTCGAAGCCGCGGTTGGCGGTGCGGGGCCCCATCGTCTCGTTGAGCGAGAAGGTCGCGCCGGGCGCGACGACCGTGCCGTCGACCAGCGTGGCGGCGAGCCGGATGTTGGTGGCTCGAGCCGCGTTCCGCGGGTCGAAGTACGTGACGAACTGCGAGCCGAGGGCGGCGAGCCCCATGGTCTCGACGTCGGCGGTCGAGAGCTCGGGGAAGGCGGGCTTGAGGGCCACGAAGATCGTGCGCAGCCCGCCCCCGGCGGCGGCGTCGTCGAGGTCCTCGATGAGGATGGGCATGTCGAGGACCTCCCCTCCCCGGCTCTCCGTGACGGAGATGCTCCCGTCGTCGTGCACGACGACGGTCGCGTCGACCGGCGGCCGCTCCGCGAAGGCGAAGAGCTTGTGCAGTTGCTCGCGGGCGCGGCCGTTGTCGAAGGTGAGCGGGTACGCGCCGGCGTGGTCGCCGGTGTTGATGGAGAGCATGGAAGCCATGCGCTCCGGCGAGAGCACCACCTCGGTGGAGCGGTAGCGCAGGGTGATGGGACGGGCGAGGTAGGTGGAGGCGGCGGCGGCTCGCGCCTCCGCCTCGACCGTCCCGACCTCCGGCTCGACGATCCGCGTGGGGACCGGGCCGGCGAAGCCCCGCCCGGCGCGCACGTCCTCGAGGATCGCGCGCTCGAGCGCCACGGCGTCGACCTCGATGCCGTCCTCCGCCGGCACGACGGCGACGCGCTTGCCGGTGAGCTTGAGGCGCGCGTCGACGGGCTCGAGGTCGACCTCGGCGCGCACCGCCTCGATGCCCTCCTGGTACGCCGGAGCGTCGACGCGGATCACGGGGGCGACGCCGCGGGCGCCCCCGGGCAGCCAGACGGAGAGCCCCAGCGGCAGGCGCCGCCGCCCGGCGTCGTAGGCGGCCCGGGCGGTGGCCTCGGC
>CAYTRM010000586.1:0-1611 GCA_964440225.1 uncultured Thermoleophilia bacterium
TCGTAGTTCACGACGTACAGCGACTTGCCGTCGGGGGCGATCGCCATGCTGCGTGGCTGCGAGCCGGTGGCGACCTTGTCGACGACCTTGCCCGTCGTCGGGTCGATCTTGGCGACGTTGCCCTCGTTGTTGAGCGTCGCGTAGAGGTACTTGCCGTTGCCGGCCATGCAGAGGTGCCGGGGGCCGGCGCCGACGCCTCTGAACCACGAGACGCCGAAATCCTGGAGGTCGACCTTGGCGATGTCGAAGGTGCCCATGACGGCGACGTACGCGTACCTGGAGTCGGGGTCGACGGCGATTCCGCGTGGATACGGACCGAGGTAGACGCCCTTGACCTGCTTGCTGGTGTGGATGTCGACGATGCTCAGCGTGTACGAGCACCAGTTGCTGACCAGCAGGTACTTCTGGTCGGGGGTGATGGCGACGTACTTGGGGACGGCGCCGACCCTGATCACCTTGTCGACTTCCAGCGTGTCGAGGGGGACGCGGTAGACGTAGCTCTTGCTGGCGCCGTCGCCGGGCGCGCAGACGTCGTGGCCCTCGACGAAGCCGTCGCCGTACATCGAGTACTGGGAGACGTACATGAAGCGCCCGTCGGGCATGACCGCCGCTTCGACGGGCGCTCCCAGGATCGTGTCGCCGTGTCCCTTGATGTTGAACTTCCCGGCGTCGATCTCGTCCGGGATGGTCTCGACGAGCTTGAGCGTCCTGGAGTCGTACACGGTCATCGAGTGCTTGTACATCATGTTCTGCGCGAAGACGTAGCCGGTGCCCGTGCTGACGACCGATTTGGGCGCGATGGAGGCGCTGACGATGGTCTTGCGCAGCTCGAGCTTGAGCTTGTACGAGGCCGGCCCGGTCCAGGCGGTGGCGGCCGGCGTCGGAGTGCCGGAGTCCCGGCCGGCGGCTTGCGTCGCCGTCTTGCCCGGGCTGGGCGCGTCGGAGGGAGACCCGGAGCCGCCGTCGGAGCCGCCGCAGCCGCCTGTGGCGGCCCAGACGACGAGCGCGAGGACGACGACGACGAAGAGGCCGGCGAGCGCGGCCAGCCGCCTGCGGCGGTAGATCTGCGCCTTGCTCGTGCGCCGCACGCGGCGTCCGGGCGGCCGGGGGTTGCGACGGGGACTGCTCATGCTGCGGGGAGTGTAGCACCCGGGCGAGGAGGCTCGCCGCCGGGCGCAGGGCCCGTCAGGCCAGCACGGCGCGCAGGCGGCGCAGCGCCTCCTGCAGCGTCTCGCGGCGGCAGCCGAAGTTGAGGCGGAGGAAGGCCGGGTCGCCGAAGGCGGCCCCGGCCGAGAGGGCCACCCCGGCGGAGCGGCACGCCGCCGCCGGGTCCTCGAGCCCGAGTGCCCGCACGTCGAGCCAGGCGAGGTACGTCGCCTCGACGTGCGTCATCGTCACGCGGGGCAGCTCGGCCGCGACGAAGGCCTCGACCAGGTCGCGGTTGCCGCGCAGGTAGTCGAGCAGTTCCGTGTGCCACTCGCCGCCCTCGCGGTAAGCGGCCTCCGCCGCGGTGACGGCGAAGCAGCCGGGGAACGGCAGGATCCCCTCGCCCGGCTGCAGGAACCGCCGCCGCAGCTCCGCGTCCTCGACGATCGCGAAGGCGAAGTTGAG
>CAYTRM010000587.1:0-1610 GCA_964440225.1 uncultured Thermoleophilia bacterium
GCCGAGCCGCGCGGACGCGGGGCCCTCGTGCATCTGGCCGCCCTTGAAGAGCGAGTCGTCCTGGGCGTGGATCGCCACGAAACGCCCGCTGACCTTGACGTACTGCAGGGCGCGCCGGGTGAGCGACGCCGTCGCCAGCGGGCGCCCGTCGTCGCTGAAGCCGACGGCTCCGGCGGCGCCGAGCTCGCCCATCTCGGTGAGCTGTTCGCCGGCCAGCCCGCGCGTGACGGAGGCGAAGAAGCCGACGGGGACGACCGCCTCGGAGCGCGCCTTCTCCGCGAGCCCCTTGAGGATCATCGCGGTGTCGACGACCGGCTCTGTGTTGGCCATGCCGAAGGCGGCGACGTAGCCGCCCGCCGCAGCCGCGGCCGACGCGGTCGCGATGTCCTCTTCGTCCTCGCGGCCGGGCGTGCGGAAGTGCGCGTGCAGGTCGACGAAGCCCGGCAGGACGAGCATGCCGTCCGCGTCCACCACCCTCGTGTGCGCGCCGGCCTCGAGACCCGCGCCGACCTCGGCGACCTTGCCCTTCTTGACAAGCACGTCCCGGACGGCGTCGACACCCGACTCGGGGTCGACGACGCGCCCGCCCTTGATCAGCAGGTCGGCGGCCGGCAGGCGCTTGCACCACGTGCGTTCCATCAGAGCACCTCCCCGCTCGCAGATCCGTCGCTGTAGCCGACGATGGTCCGGTACAGGATCGCCATGCGCACGGCGAGGCCGCTGAAGACCTGGTGGGCGATCAGGTTCTCGTCGTCGTCGGCGATGTCGCTCGCGATCTCGACGCCGCGGTTGATCGGGCCGGGGTGCATGACCCTCTGCCCCGGCCGCAGCCGCGCCTGGGAGATGCCGTAGAGCTCGCTGTACTCGCGCAGCGACGGGAGGTAGTTGGCGCCGGCCTTGATGCGCTCCTTCTGGATGCGCAGCAGGTAGATCACGTCCGCGTCCTTGAGGTTCGCGAGGTCGTACTCGACCGTGACGCCCATCTCCTCGATGCCGCGCGGCATCAGGGTCGGCGGCGACACGAGCGTCACGTCCATCCCCAGCATCTGGAAGCCCATGATGTCGCTGCGGGCGACCCGGCTGTGCAGGATGTCGCCCACGATGAAGACCTTGAGGCCGTCGAGGTCGCGACCGAGGTTCTGGCGCATGCTGAAGAGGTCGAGCAGGCACTGCGTAGGGTGCTGGTGCTTGCCGTCGCCGGCGTTGATGACGCTGGCCTCCGTGTTGGCCGAGAGCGTCTGGCAGGCTCCGGCCGACGGGTGCCGCATGACGATGATGTCCGGTGAGTAGGCGCTCAGCGTGATCGCCGTGTCCTTGAGCGTCTCGCCCTTCTCGACCGCCGAGCCGCTGGCCTTGAGGGCCAGGGTGTCGGCGCTGAGCCGCTTGGCGGCGAGGTCGAAGCTCGACGAGGTGCGCGTCGACGCCTCCCAGAACAGGTTGATGATCGTGCGGCCGCGCAGGGTCGGCACCTTCTTGATGTCGCGCTCCAGCACCGGAAGGAAGCTCTCGGCGGTGTCGAGCAGAAGCTCGACGTCGGCGCGCGTGAGGTCCTCCATACTGATCAGGTCCCGCTTGGGCATGGTCACGCCTCCTTCGCGCGCACGAGAACG
>CAYTRM010000588.1:0-1610 GCA_964440225.1 uncultured Thermoleophilia bacterium
GCAGATGCTCCACGCGTTGCCCCGGGTGCCAGGTCTCGAGGATGTCGACGACCTCTCCGGCGAGTGCGCGGCGGAAGGCGTCCGTCGCGACGGTCGCGTCTTCCTCCGGCCAGAGTTCCTCCGGGGTTCGCCCGATCCACGACTCGGGTGGGATGTCGCCCTCATGCAGCTCACGCTGATTGGCGAAGACGTAACGGCCGTCTTCGTCCAGCATGTAGAGGTAGCCGGGCAGATGCCGGCCGAACGCCTCGAACCGCTCTTCGCTCGCGCGCAGGGCCGCCTCGGCGCGGCGCGTCTCCGTCACGTCGCGAGTGTAGGTGACGACGACGGGGGTGCCTTCGCGCTCGAGGTGGTTCATGGTGATCTCGAGCACGTGCTCCGCCTCGCCGGCGTCCACGGAGACGCGCTCCGTCTGCACGGTGCCCTCGTCGCGGACCCTCCGCCACAGCGCGGCCCACTCCTCGGCCGACTGGTTGCGGTCGCACTCCCAGAGCTTCGCGCCGACGAGCTCGCTCTCCGGGTAGCCGGTCAGGGCGAGAGCCGACTCGTTGGCGTACGTTATCGTGCCGTCCTCGAGCGCCATGGTGATGGGGAAGGACGAGTTGTCGAGGACGGACTTCGAGGTGCGGGCATCCTCGGAGCGCCGGCGCAGGTCCCGGCGAGCCCTGGCGCCGGCGATCGCGCGTTCTACGGCCGGCGCGAGCCTCGCGGGGTTGTCCTTGAGCACGTAGTCGACGGCGCCCGCCGTGAGCGTGGCGACGGCCGTCTCCTCGTCGATCGCGCCCGACACGGTGATCATGGGGGTGTCGGGCGCCGCGTCGGCGATCATCCCCATCGCCTCGAGCCCGCTGAAGCCCGGGAGGTTGTAGTCGACGAGGGCGACGTCCCATGTGGCGCCGGTAAGGGCCTCGCGCAGATCATCCATCGTCGAGACCCGGGTCCACTCCACCTCGACGCTGTCGGAACGAAGGCGGCGAAGAAGGAGTTCGACGTCGGTGTCGCTGTCGTCAACGAAGAGCACGCGCGCTCGCACACTGCCCCCAAGTCATCGGTGAGTGGTTCTTGCCCGCACATCGGGTTGTCGATACATGGCGTGCGGGCAGTCACGGCGGGCAGGCATACTCGCACTACCGCCGGGGACTGCGCCTGACGCCGACCGCCGCGGCCAGGACGATCGCCGCACGGGCGCAACGGAAGAGGGGCGCGAGCCCCTGGGATACTGTGGAGCGGGACCCGGTCCGCCGAACGCAGAGGTGAGGCGATGCCACGCGTCGACCCGATCACGAGCGTCCACAAGGTCTTGCGCGCCGTCATTCGTCGGGACGGCCGCTACGTGGCGGCCGGCGGCGCCCTGCTCACGGCGGCGGTCTTCCTGCTCGCGGTCCTGCTGTTCGCCGCCGTTCTGCTCGCCTGCGGAGGTGCGCCGGCGGCCGTGGAGTCGCCGTCTCCGGCGGTCTCACTCTCGCCGACCGTATCGCCGCCTGTCTCGTCGCCGGCGTCGCCGGATTCCGGCGCCGCCGCGGCGGGACTGCGCCGGCTCTTCGCCCACGAGGACGCCGGGCCGCTCGACCTGAGGCTCGGCGACACGCGTACCGTCGCCGGCGCCGCCG
>CAYTRM010000589.1:0-1607 GCA_964440225.1 uncultured Thermoleophilia bacterium
CTCTACGAGAGCCCCGTGTAGCGCGCGCGGGCCAATCGACGTGTGCTCCGGCGGAGCCGTCTCTCTCCATCGGAGCAGCTTGAGTGTGGCGGGGCCGGCGGGACGAACGAGCCGCCGGCCGGCGCGTCACACGCTCTTGAGGCGCTCGACGAGCGCCGGCACCACCTCGTAGAGGTCGCCGACCAGGCCGTAGTCGGCCATGGCGAAGATCGGCGCCTCCTTGTCCTTGTTCACGGCGGCGATGAGCTTGGCGCCGGCCACGCCGACGGTGTGCTGGATCTGGCCGGAGATGCCGACGCTCACGTAGAGGTCGGGGGCCGTCTTGGCGCCGGAGAGGCCGATGATGCGGTCCTCGCCGAGCCACTCGAAGTCGGCGAGGCTCTTGGTGCAGCCGACGACGGCGCCCAGGGCGCCCGCGAGCTCGTCGCCGAGGGCGAGGTCCTCGCGGGTGTTGAAGCCGCGGCCGACGCCGACGATGAGCGGCGCCGCGTCGAGGTTGACGTGGTCGCCCTCCTTGGCGCGGCGGTCGACGACCTTGACGGCGGTGCTCACGGTCAGAGCCGGCGTGACGACCTCACCGGCCCCGGCGCTCACGCCCTCGGCGCTGAACGTCTTGGGCATCACGGCGAAGACCTTGACCGCCGTGCCGACCTTCTCGCGCGCCACGGTCGCGCCGCCGAACGCGTAGCGCCCGGCGACGAGCTCGCCGTCCTCGACGACGAGGCTGTTCACGTCGGTGACGCACCCGGCGCCGAGCTTCTGCGCCAGCCGCGGCGCCGTCTCCTTGCCGCGCCGCGTGGAGCCGACGAGCACGACACTCGCGCCGGCCTGCTCCGCGATCTGCGCAAGGCCGGCGGCCACGGCGTCGGCCGGCCAGCCCTCGAAGGCGCCGTCCTCGCTCACGTACACGGTGTCGGCGCCGGCGGCGGCGAGCTCGCTCGCCGCGGCTCCGGCGCCCGGCCCCAGAGCCACGGCGCTCACGCCGAGGCCGAGGGCCGCACCCAGTTCCTTACCACCGGCGACCAGCTCGCGGGCGGTATCGACTCTCTCGCTGTAGACGAGGAGCACAGCCATCGTTACCTCCCCAGGACGCCTTCTTTGATGAGGGCATTGACGAACGCGTCGGCCTGCTCGGCCGCCGTGCCGTCGAACAGGATGTTCTTGCGGTCCTGCTCCTCCGCGAGGTTGCTGACGATCTCGCGCACCGGCGCGGGAGCGTCGAGGCCGAGGTCGGCCAGCGACCACACCTGCAGCGGCTTGCTCTTGGCCTTCATGATCTGCATCAGGCCGGGGATCGTCGGCTCGTTGATCTCGCTGACCACGGTGACCACGGCGGGCAGCGGCGCCTCGAGCGTCTCGATCATGTCGTCCATGCTGCGCTCGCAGCGCGCGACGCCGTCCGCGGCCTCGACCTTGCGCGCGTAGCCGATCTGCGGCAGGCCGAGCAGCTCGGCGACGCGGGCGCCGACCTGGCCGGTGTAGTTGTCGGTCGATCCCTCGCCGAAGAGCAGGAGGTCGCACGAGCCGAGCTTGCCGACGGCGGCCGCGAGCGCCGCGGCCACGGCCGCCTGGTCCGGCGCGGCCAGCGCCGGGTCGTCGACGACGAC
>CAYTRM010000590.1:0-1602 GCA_964440225.1 uncultured Thermoleophilia bacterium
GCACTCGAGTATGAGCGCGCCAATGCGCGGGTTTTCACTCACGAACTCCACGGCGCTGCGGACGAACTCGGCTTCGGCGGTCACATACGAGGCCTCGGGAATCGGCGGGCGTCGCGTCGCATCCCACAGGTTCTCGAACTCGCGACAGTGATAATCATCAAGTGCCCCGCCGATCGCGATGTCCCAGTCAGGCTCTATGCCGACCGCCCGCAGGTGCGCATCGGTCAAGTGCCGCCTGAATGCGCACAGGATACCGATCTGCCTGTCGCGGGACACCACTCTCCGCATCAGAGGCACTTGCAGAAGGCTGGACATGAACACAGGCACGCCGCAATGCGCTGCTGCTTCCCGTTGGAAGAATGCGAAGTAGCCGCACTCCGCGGCGATCGCCTTGCATCCCATGCGCTCTAGACGCTCGGCAGCCTTCAGGATGGGAGCCAAGCATGCGGACTTGTCTTCCGCGAAGACAAGCGCCTGGATGTCCACCCCTTCGCAGAGCTCGTACTGAATCGGAAACGGATAAGCACTGGCATTTCGCACGTCACCTGGAAAGCCCGGGTACACGTCATCAAGGATGATGATGCCGAGTCCCATCCCGTAGCAGGAGCGCTCTCGGCGAGCCACAATTCGATCGATTCCCGGGTCATGCGACAGCACGGCGAACCTCCTCAGGACGCTCCATCGGGATGATTTGCCTGATGCCTGCCACTCGCCCCCATGCCTCCCGAATCGCCCACGCCCTGCAGGGCGCTAAGCTCGCCCGGCGAGATATGGCACTTGTACGTGTGCCCGTCGCGGGCGTCCTGGTCCAAAGGGACCTCGTTCACGCAGATGTCGCCGAGGAATCGGTGGCAGCGTGTGTGGAACCTGCAGCCGGACGGCGGGTCGGTGAGGCTCGGCATGGTGCCGCGCAGCGGGATGCGGTCCTGCTGCTTCTCGAAGTCGAGCCGCGGAATGGAACTCAGCAGCGCCTCCGTATACGGGTGGTGCGGCGGGCTGAAGACGTCCGCCGACGCCCCCACCTCGATGAGCTCGGCCAGGTACATGACGCCGATGCGGTCCGAGATGTACCGCACCACGGCCAGGTCGTGGCTGATGAACACGTAGGACGCCTGCTCCTTGGTCTGCAGTTCGACGAGCAGGTTGAGGATGCTCGCCTGGACCGAGACGTCGAGAGCGGAGGCCGGCTCGTCGCAGATCACCAAGTGCGGGTCGCCGGCGAAGGCGCGCGCGATGGCGACCCGCTGCTTCTGGCCACCGGAGAGCTCCGTCGGCCGCTGGAACAGGAACCGCGGCTCGACGCGTACGTCGGCCGAGAGCTTGTCCACCTTGGCGCGGACCGAGCCGCTCCTGGCGCCGCCGAGCTTGCGCACGGCCCGCGTGAGGATCGCCCGCGTGCTCCAGGCCGGGTTGAGCGTAGAATCCGGGTTCTGGAACACCATCTGGATGGCGCGGAGCGCGTCCTGGGAGCGCTTGCTCGCCGTGGGCTTAAGCACCCCGCCCTCGAATGTGATGATGCCGGAGTCGGCCGGGATGAGACCTGTAACGCATTTGGCCAAAGTGGTCTTACCGCTGCCTGACTCGCCGACGAGGCCGAAGGTC
>CAYTRM010000591.1:0-1592 GCA_964440225.1 uncultured Thermoleophilia bacterium
ACTGAGGTCTTCATGTGTCCTCCACTCAGCGCCGTGCGCGGGATGCTCGTTCCGGGCAGTATACCTGCCCCGACGCGCTCGCCGCAGGCCCGCGCCCCGCGAGCGCCGACCGGCGGTCCAGACTCGCCGTGCGATAGACTCCCAGCGTCTCTGGGGGTCGTCACGAGCACCTACACCATCTGGATCGCCGCCGCGTTCGGCATGACCGCGCTCTGGGCGCTGGTCGTGATCGTCAATAAGCGCGTCCTCGCCTACGTGGAACCCACCGCGGTCAACTTCTTCGTGCGCATCGCCGCCGTCGTGGGGCTGCTCGCGATCACCGTGCCGCTCACCGTCCTGCGGCTCTGGGACAACGGCTTCGGCATCAACGCGGCGGCGGCGGGCTGGATGGCGCTCTCGGCGGTCGCGACCTGGCTGATCGCCTTCACCGCCTACTACTACGCCCTGCGCGGCGGGCGGGTGGCCGCGGTGATGCCGATCTGCGGCACCGACCCGCTGTGGACGGCCCTCTTCGCCTGGCTGATCCTCGGAGCGGCGTTCGGCGGGCTCACCCTCGCCGGGATGGCCGTCGCGATGTCCGGCGTCGTGCTGATCACGCGCTGGATGGAGAGCGACGAGGGGCCGGCCGGTCCGCTCGCGGAGGCGGGGGCGCTCGCCGGCGCCGCGCACGGCGACGTCCTGCCGGGCCCCGCGGAGTCGTCGGGCGGCGGAGAGCCGCAGCCCGGGCGCCTCCGCATCGTCATCCTCGCCGTGATCGCTGCCGGCGGCTGGGGCATCGGCCCCGTGTTCATCGACCTCGCCTCGACGTCCTACGGCAAGCCGACGGCGTCGATGATGCTGCTCAGCCAGCTGCTCGGCATGCTCATGCTCGGCGTCGTGCTTCTGGCGCGGCGGCGGCCGCTCACGACGCGCCGCCTGACGGCGCCGGAGCGGCGGCGCGCCGCCCGGCTCCTCGTCGCCGCCGGCCTCCTCGAGGCGATGGTCTCGGTACTCTTCTTCCTCTCCATCGCCGAGATCGGGCCGGTGCTCACGATGCTGATCATGGCGACGACGCCGATCTTCACCATCGTCTTCGGCGTCGCCTTCTTGCGCGAGCGCGTCGCGCCGCGGCTCGTGTTCGCCGCCGTCGTCACCGTCTGCGGCGTCATGCTGGCCGCGCTCGACGGGCTGGGCTGACGCCTCCGGCCGGCCGCGGCTACTTGCCGCGCCCGAACAGCCTCCGCCGCACGGCCGCCATCTTGAGCCACTGGATGCCCTCGGTGGGGTTGAGCTCCTTGGGGCAGGCCTCGCTGCAGTTGGCGATCGAGTGGCAGCGGTAGACCCCGCGCTCGTTGTCCCAGCGGGGCAGGCGCTCCTTGCGCGCCTCGTCACGGGAGTCGACCTCGAAGCGGTACGCCTTGAGCAGCGCCGCCGGCCCGATGTAGTTCTCCTCGGTCCAGACCGACGGACGGCTGCTGTAGCAGGCTCCGCAGAGGATGCAGTCGATGGGCATGTCGAGCTTCTTGCGCTCCTCCGGTGACTGCGGCAGCTCCTTCTCCGGCGTCTGCGAGTTGCGCATCAGCCACGGCTGGACGTACTCGTACTTGGCGAAG
>CAYTRM010000592.1:0-1581 GCA_964440225.1 uncultured Thermoleophilia bacterium
GGTTGTAGTACTGCAGCAGATTGGCCTCCCACATGCCGTCCGGGTAGATGCGGTCGCTCCACCGCGTGTCCGGGTCCAGCTTCTCGCGGTAGTCGACCCAGTACCGCGGCGTCGCGTTCTGGTCGAAGATGGCCAGCTCCTTGCCGAACATGAGCAGGCCCGCAAGCGTGAGACCCTCCTCGCCGGTGGCCTTGTCGACGCGCCAGCCGCCGAGACGCTCCAGAAAGGCCTGTTCGTCGAGCTTCAGCCAGGCGTGACCGCCGCGCGCCGTCTCCATACGCCTTCGGTACTGCGCGAGGCTCGGCGCATCCAGGTCGTCCATAGAGAAGCCCTGAAGGATGCGCTGGTCGCGCCCAGCCGGATCGGAGTCGGCGAACATGCGCCGCACTTCGCCGTCGTCGCAGCGGTAGTCGCCGTCGTGGCGGCGGCGGTACGTGTGGCCGAGCGGGTTGCCGGTGAGGTACACGGGACGCTGGGCGCGCGTGGCGCGGGGCACGCGCACCGCGAGGAGCACGGAGCTTTCGAGGCGGACGGTCTCGACGGCGCTCAGCTCGAGCACATTGGCGCTCACGATGCCACGGTTGTTGAGACCGTCCCACAGCGTCTTCTGGTAGACCGAGGCCTGTTTGGCCGTGACGCCGTCGAGGCGCACGCCGTCGTCCTGCTCGCTGACCCCGAGCACCACGACGCCGCCCTCGGAGTTCGCCATGGCGCAGTACGTCTCCCAGAAGCTCCCCGGGAAGCCGCCGCGCGCGGACTTGAACTCCCAGTCGGTAGTCTCACCGATCTGCGCCGCCGCAAGGATGTCGCTGAGCGTGGTCACCCCGTACCTCCAGGGCTCGGCAAGAAGAAAGCGTCTGGGGTGGGACCAATGGTCCCAGTGGAGTCGCGCCGCGTCTCCGTCCCGAGTCGCTTGCACCCAACCTTCCCCCGCGGCGGAATCGTGGTCAAGCATGTGGCAGGCTTGCGGCCTTGTGAAGGTAGCACGATGGTCGGACGGATTCGGCGCCCGAGTGGATGCGATGCTCTTCACACCGTCTTGAAGCTCGTGACGCCCTTGGTCTTGAAGATCTGCACGGCGTTGGCCTTGAGCTGATCGTTGCCGGCGAAGCCCTCGTCCAGGCAGACCACGCGCTCGGGCCGGCTGTCCGCCATGGTGCGGATCACGCCAAGCGTCAGGTCGCGCTCCAGACAGATGAACAGCGCGCCGTCGGCGACCGCGTAGACGGTCTTGCCGGCCATGGGGACCTCGAGCACCGGCGTGGTGAGCGGGAAGCCGCTCTTGAGGAGGATCTCGTAGAGCAGATCCTGGTCCGAGCGGCCCTCGCGCACATGGTCGACGTGCAGGTCGAGTTGCTCCTCGAGCGCCTGCGCGTCGTGCTCAACCTCTGCGTTCCACGGCTTGAAGTTGGACTCCGCCAGCTTGAACACACGGAAGCCCCGGTCCGGCGCCGCACCGCCATCCAGATCGAGCTTGCCCGCGTCCTCGTCGTTCAGTTTGGCGATGACGCGCCGCACGCGCTCCTTGGTGATGTCGGCGATGGTCGGGTAGTCCTCGCGGCCGGTGGGCTCGGGAAGCTG
>CAYTRM010000593.1:0-1575 GCA_964440225.1 uncultured Thermoleophilia bacterium
GACGGCCGCTTCAGCGGCGCGACGCGCGGCGCGGCCATCGGTCACGTGGCGGCCGAGGCGCAGGCCGGCGGCCTCATCGGCCTCGTCCGCGACGGCGACACGATCACCATCGACATCCCCGCTCGCTCCCTCACGCTCGACCTCTCGGAGGATGAGATCGCGCGGCGCAGGGCGGCACAGCCGCCCGTCACGCCGCGCGAAGGCGTAACCGGGTACCTCGCCCGCTACGTCAAACTCGTCTCCGGCGCGGAGAAGGGAGCTGTACTCCAGTGACACCTGACAAGAAGATGAAAGGCTCGCACGCCCTCGTGGCGGCCCTCGAGCACGAGGGCTGCGAGGTCATGTTCGGCTATCCGGGGGGCGTCGCGATCCCGTTCTACGACGCCCTCTACGACGCCAAGAAGCTGCGCCACGTGCTGGTGCGCCACGAGCAGGGAGCGGCGCACGCCGCCGACGGCTACGCTCGCGCCACCGGCAAAGTGGGAGTCTGCACCGCGACCAGTGGTCCTGGGGCGACCAACCTGGTGACCGGCATCGCGACGGCCTACCTCGATTCGTCACCGCTGGTCGCGATCACCTGGCAGGTGCGCAGCGACCTCATCGGCAAGGACGCCTTCCAGGAGACCGATATCACCGGCATCACGCTGCCGATCGTCAAGCACTCCTACCTCGTCAAGAGCACGGCCGAGTTGCCGCGGGTGGTCCACGAGGCCTTCCACATCGCCTCCACCGGGCGCCCCGGGCCGGTGGTGATCGACATCCCCGTCGACATCGCCCTGGGCGATGTCGCCTACCACGACGCCGACTCCATCGACCTGCCCGGCTACAAGCCGACCTTCAAGGGGCACGTGAAGCAGATCCGCGCCGCCGCGAAGGCCATCAACGAGGCCGAGCGGCCGGTGCTGTACCTCGGCGGAGGCGCCATCGCCTCCGATGCCGCTCCGGAGATCCTGCGGCTGGCCGAGCTGCGCCGGCTGCCGGTGGCGACCACGCTCATGGCCCTCGGCGTCTTCCCCGAGACGCACGAGCTCTCCATGGGCATGCTCGGCATGCACGGTACCGTCACCGCCAACTACGCGGTGCACGAGTGCGACTTGCTCATCAACCTCGGGGCGCGCTTCGACGACCGGGTGACCGGCAAGCTCAAGGCCTTCGCCCCGCACGCGCGCATCATCCACGCCGACGTCGACCCGGCCGAGATCGGCAAGAACGTCGAGGCGCTCGTCCCGATCGTCGGCGACGCGAAGTACGTCGCCGCCGGGCTGGTGCGGGAGCTCGAGGCTCTGGAGTGGACGCCCGGGCGCACCTCCGAGTGGCTGGCGCGGATCGCCGAGCGCAAGGGCGAGTTCCCCCTCCACTACGAGCACCCGAAGGACGGCAAGCTCGCGCCGCAGCACGTGATCGAGGAGATCGACCGCATCACGGCCCACGAGGCCATCGTCTGCACCGACGTCGGCCAGCACCAGATGTGGGCGACGCAGTACTACACCTACACGTATCCCCGCCAGTTCATCAGCTCAGGGGGCCTCGGAACGATGGGGTTCGGCCTGCCGGCCAGCATCGGCGCCAAGATCG
>CAYTRM010000594.1:0-1574 GCA_964440225.1 uncultured Thermoleophilia bacterium
CGCACCGCCTCAGACGGGCGCCGCGCCGGCGCCCGGCGGCGACGCCCGGCCGGCCTTGGTCGCCATCGTCGGCAAGAGCGACTCGGGCAAGACGACGCTCATCGAGAAGGTGGTGCCGGAGCTCGTGAAGCTCGGCCTGCGCGTCGGGACCGTCAAGCACGACGCGCACAGCTTCGAGATCGACCACCCCGGCAAGGACTCCTGGCGGCACGGACAGGCCGGGGCCCGCGCCTACGCCATCGCCTCGCCCGAGCGGCTCGCCTTCATCACGAAGCTGGACGGCGAACTGCCGCTGGCCGACATCGCGCGGCGCTACTTCGGCGGCTTCGACCTCGTGGTCGCCGAAGGCTACAAACGCACGGCGCCGCACCGCGTCGAGCTCTTCCGGCTCGGCGCCGGCCACAGCGAACCGCTGTGCGGGCCTGGTGAAGCGATGGCCCTCGTCACCGACGCGGACCTGGAGCACGAGCACCGCTTCGGCCTGGACGACGGCGCCGGCCTCGCCCGCTTTCTCGCCGTCCGGCTCGACACGCTGCGCGACTACTGATGGCGAGCGCCGGGGGATCTCACTGCCGGCGCCGGCGCCCGCATCCTTGAGTCCGGCGCCGTTTCGCTCGCGCCGGCGATCCGCCGGAGAGCGCCTGCCGACTTGATTGCCTCGCAGCGGAGCCGTACAGTGTGAGAGGAGAGCGGCTCGGCCGCTCCGTGACCGTACCGCGACAGCGTCGCGTTCACAGACAGGAGACAGCGACATGCCCAACCTCGGTGCCCCAGAACTCATCATCATCGCTCTGGTGGTCCTGCTTCTCTTCGGCGCCACGCGCCTGCCCAAGCTCGGCCGGTCGATGGGCCAGAGCATCCGCGGCTTCAAGCAGGGACTGAACGACGACACCGACGAAGCGGCCGAAGTCAAGCTCGACGCCAAGGCCCTCGACAAGGACGAGGACGACAAGGAGTCTTGAGCTTCACGAGTCCTCCCGACGGCCCGCTCCGGCGGGCCGTCGGCGTTTAACGGGCGAGAAGGCAGACGGCGAGAGCGGCGATGCCCTCGCCCCGGCCTTCGAAGCCCATGCCCTCGGTGGTCGTCGCCTTGACGCTCACGGCGTCGCTGCCGACGCCGAGGGCGGCGGAGAGCCGCTCGCGCATCTCGAGGCGGTAGCCGGCGACGCGCGGCCGCTCGCAGACCAGCGTCACGTCGGCGTTCGCGACCTGCCACCCGTTCTTGGCGAGCCACGCCATGACCTTGTCGAGCAGGTCCATGCTCGAAGCCCCCGCGAAGGCGGGGTCGGTGTCGGGGAAGAGTTCGCCGATGTCCCCGAGGCCGGCGGCGCCGAGCAGGGCGTCCATCAGAGCATGGACGCCGACGTCGGCGTCGGAGTGCCCGGCGAGCCCTTGCGGGTGGTCGACCGGCACGCCGCAGAGCACCAGGGGACGCCCGTCGGCGAAGCGATGGGCGTCGTAACCGCTGCCGACCCTAAACGTCTTCCTCCACCTCCCACGAAAGCAGAGCGCCGGCCAGCGGGAGGTCCGCCGGCGTGGTGATCTTGACGTTGGCCGGCGTGGAGCCGACGAGC
>CAYTRM010000595.1:0-1561 GCA_964440225.1 uncultured Thermoleophilia bacterium
TAGGTCCAGCTGTGGGCGCAGCCGCTCACCGACTCGGTCTCGGTGAGCGGACGGCTGGCGGCGTCGTAGGCAAAGCTCGTGCCGGCACCGGTGGTGTCGCCGGTCAGGTTGCCGGCGGCGTCGAAGCCATAGGTAGAGGTCCCCTCGTTCACGGCACGGAGGTGTGACTGACATCGACCCCGGGGTGGCCTACCAGGCGCGCCCCCCACGCTGCGGGCCCACCCAAGCATCGACACGGGCCACCGCGGCCACCACCTGAGACGGGGTCACGCCGAAGTGCTGCGCCGTCTTCCGGATGAGTCGCCGCTCGGACGGCCTGCGTCCGTGCGCTTCGGCCTCTCGCCAGAGCTGCAGCAGATGCACGGCGAGGTCGACGTCGCGCTGGCTCGGCCTCTCGCTCCAGTCCGGCACGGCGAACCTGAAAGCGTAAGTCATCTCCGCGTACTCGCCGTCCTCGGTAGCCGACCGCGGGTTCGTGGCACCGCCGTAGCGAACATAGCCCAGCGGCGGTCCCCCGTAGCCGGGATCGTGCAGTTCGGGGTAGTCGTAGAACTGCATCCAGACTCTCGAGAAGGGCTTCTCCCGCTTGGCCTGCTCGACGATCTCGCGCGAGATGCTCTCCAGTCCTCGGCGATCGCAGCCGGGCGGGACGAGCACGAAGTAGTACAACGATCTGTGGCCGCCGGCGTCTGACTCGGTCCTTGAGAGCACGCGCCAGCCCTGCGCACTTGGCGTCTGATCTCGGCTTGGTTCAGGGCCGCATCCAGCCGCGAAGGCCGCGATCAGCGCGGCGAGCACGAGCAGACACAGCCTCGGCCGATGGTCTCTGGGGCGTTTGCGCATCAGTGCACCTGCTTGGACGTGTACATGAGAGTCTGAAGCTGGTAGGTGTCGACGAAGTACTTGAGTCCGAACTTCCTGTACTGACCGTTTGTCGGGTCCATCACCCACAATTGTCGCACCCCGGAATCCTTCTTGTAGCCGCACACGACCCAGAAATGCTCGTAGCCTGGAGCCTTGGTGCCGAAAATCATTGGGTTCCCAGCATTGACTCGGTCCTTCACCTTCGTCCATACGGAGTCGAGCGACAGGGAAGACGTATACCGCCAGTTGTATCCGACGTCCCAATGGAACAGGCCCTTTCCCAAGTCGTCTTCATCCGCCGTCTGCTCGTCCGTCACATCCTTGCCGAACACATACTCGGCGAACACACGCTGGGTGACCTTCCGCTTCTTCTTAGACTTCGGAAAGTACCACCTGATGACGGACCTGCCGCAGGCGGCCCAGCACCAGCTGGAGCCCGTCGGCTGCTTGACCCGCAGCACCGAAAGCCGCTTGAGCCCAGATGGATCGCGCGAGGTAGCGGGACAACCCTCGCAGTACTGGTATACGCTCTCCTCCCCGTCGGCCTTCGCCGGGTCGCCGGTCGTCCACTGCCGTGTCGCCGGATCATAGTAGCGCGCCGAGCAGTAGTAGAGGCCGCTCTCGGCGTCGTAGGCGTATCCCGCGTACCTGAGTATCTGCCGCGAGGCGATCTCGCCCGCCAGAGTCGATGTGACGA
>CAYTRM010000596.1:0-1558 GCA_964440225.1 uncultured Thermoleophilia bacterium
GTTCCGGTACGCGCGTCTGGCTGGACCGGCTGCTCTCGATCGCCGGCGTCGACCCGGTGCGGGTCGCCGGCTACGACGACGAGGTGATGACGCACGAGGCGGCGGCGCAGGCCGTGGCGTCCGGCGCCGCCGACGTGGCTCTAGGGATCCTGCCGGCGGCGCTTGCCCGCGGTCTCGACTTCGTACCGGTCATCGAGGAGCGTTACGACCTCGTGACCTCGCGGGAGTACTACGAGAGCGACCTTCTGGCGCCGCTTCTGGGTGTTCTGAACGACGACGGTTTCAAGCGGGCGATCGATGACCTGGGAGGCTACGAGACACGCGAGACCGGCGCCGTCGCGACTCTGGCGGCATAGAAGACGCCGGGCCGACAGCGGCGCGCTGCTCGCACCACCCGTACCAAGAACGGGCCGTCGTGGGCGACGGCGGGACGGGGAAGTCGGGCGGCAGCGGGATCTACGCGTACCCGACGACTGCGGTCGGCGGCGCCGGCACCTCCGGGGTCGGCTCGCGCTCCGGCTCGGGCGGCTCCGGTGGAGGTTCCGGCATCGGTTCCGAGGCCGAAGCTCTGCAGCCTCCCTTGCGGTCTTCTGGAGGCGGCTCGGCAGGGTCCGTGCAGTGCCACGAGGTCACGGGCGGCCGTGATGCGGTGGACGGCCGAGCCCGGGCGTGCCGGCGCCGTGGCCCGGTCGCCTCACAGCGCCAGCCCGGTCGCCTCCCAGTCGCGATAGAGGCCGGCGTAGCGGCCGCCGGCGGCGACCAGCGCGGCGTGATCGCCCCGCTCCACCACCTTGCCGGCGTCGATGACCAGGATCTCGTCGGCGTAGCGCACGGTGCTCAGGCGGTGAGCGACGATGATGCTTGTGCGGCCGCTGAAGAGCACCTCCATGGCGCGCTCGATACGGCGCTCACTCTCGGCGTCGACGCTGCTCGTGGCCTCGTCCAGGATCAGGATGCGCGGGTCGGCGAGCAGCGCCCGCGCAAAACTGATGAGCTGGCGCTGGCCGGTGCTGAGCGCGGCGCCGCCCTCCTGGACCTCGGTGTCGTAGCCTTCCGGCAGCGACTCGACGAAGTCGTGCACGCCGACGATCCGCGCGACGCGCTTGACCTCGTCCTCGCCGGCCGCCGGACGGGCGAAGCGGATGTTGTCCATCACCGAGCCGCTGAAGAGGAAGGCCTCCTGCGGCACGACGGCGAGCTGCTCGCGCAGCGAGCTCGCCGTGACCCGCCTCAGGTCGTGGCCGTCCACCAGCACCGAACCCTCGGTAGGGTCGTAGAAGCGCGCCAGCAGCTTGATGACCGTCGACTTGCCGGCGCCGGTGGCGCCGACGAGAGCGACGGTCTTCCCCGCCGGGATCTGCAGGCTCACGCCGTGCAGCACCGGCTTCTCGGCGTCGTAGCCGAACGAGACGTCCCGCAGCTCGACGACGCCGCGCACGTCGGTCAGATCGACGGCATCGGGGGCGTCGAGCATGTCCGGTTCGGTGTCGAGGACGGTGTAGATCTTCTGCACTGCGGCCATCGACGCCTGGATGGTGTTGTAGAGCTGGCTCAGCTG
>CAYTRM010000597.1:0-1553 GCA_964440225.1 uncultured Thermoleophilia bacterium
GCTGCATGAGCACGCCCGTGCTGTCCAGCGGGCGCACGACGCGGCCGGTGATGTACACGTCGCAGCCGCGGCCGCGGGCGGCCTCCACGAGGTCCAGCGTCGCCTTGTGGCCGAGGGAGCTGCCGTCCAGAAACACCTGGCGCGGCGCCGGCTCGGCCGTCTGCAGCACCCTGATCAGGTCCGGCTCGGCGTCGTAGCCGTTGCGCCGCCTGTCTTTGGGCGAGAGGCTGCGCACCTGGGCGAAGCCGCGCAGCTCCTTGAGCCGGCCGACGAGCACGCCGTCGTCGGCCGACCACCCCACGACCACGGTGGGCCCGCGCCGCTCGCGCACGTCGCGCTGGTAGCAACGGTCGATGAAGCCCAAGCGGAGGACGGCGGCGAGCACGAAGAGGATGAAGAAGGCGGCGAAGACGGTCAGGCGGGACTCCGTCACGACCGGCGACTTGACGGCGAAGGTGAGAAACGCGGTGATGACGAGGGCGACGACCGAGCCCTTGGCGAGGCGCATCAGGTGCAGGGGCCTGGAGACGTAGACCTCCATCTTGTACAGACCGAGGGCGAGGAAGGTGACCACGACGGCGGCGAGGCCGATGGGCACGCCCAGGTCGAAGTTCTCGGGCAGCAACTGCAACTGGTAGCGGTGGAACCAGGCGAAGACGACCATGGCGAGCTCGTAGCTCACGAGGACCACCACGATGTCGGCGGCCAGCGACCAGCCGGTGAGGTGGTGGCGGATCGCACCCGCGGCAGCCACCGCCCGCGGCTCGCAGGCGGCCCGCACGGCTCCGGCCTCCACGGTCTCTGCCACCGTGGCGTTCACGCGGCGGGGTTCTCGTGCACGGCGGTCTTCACTTGCTGGATGACGTACTCTACCTGCGCGTCCGTGAGGTGCGGGTGCATCGGCAGGCTGAGGATGCGGGGCGCCATCGCCTCGGCGATCGGGAAGTCGCCGGGGCCGTAGCCGAGCCCGCTGTACGCCGGCGTGAGGTGCAGTGGCGTCGGGTAGTGCACGCCGCTCTGCACGCCGGCCTCGCCGAGGCGGGCGCGCACTGCGTCTCTCTCCTCGACCTGGATGACGTAGAGGTGGTACCCGCTCTCTACGTCGTCACGCTGGACGACAGGCTTGAGTTTCTCGCTGCCCACAAATGCCCCGTCGTAGATCGCCGCCACCTGGCGGCGCCGCTCGTTCCACTCTCTCAGATGGACGAGCTTCTTGCCCAACATACCCGCCTGCAGATTGTGCAATCTGTTGCAGTACCCGACGGCCTCGTGCACCGACTTCTCTCTCTCGCCGTGGTTGCGCAGTGACCGGACCAGCGCATCCGCTTCCGCGGAGCTCGTGACGACGGCTCCCCCGTCCCCCAGCGCCCCGAGGTTCTTGCCCGGGTAGAAGCTGAAGGCGGCGGTGACGCCCATAGACCCGCACGGAGCGCCCCGGAAGGTGGCGCCGTGCGCCTGGCAGGCGTCCTCGACCACCGCGAGCCCGCGTTCGCCGGCGATCCGCCCTATACCCTCCATATCGGCGGGCCTGCCGCAGCGATACACGGGGCGAC
>CAYTRM010000598.1:0-1551 GCA_964440225.1 uncultured Thermoleophilia bacterium
GCCCATCTTGAGCTTGAGCGCCGGGATGATGCTGATGAGGTTGGCGTTGCCGCAGCGCTCCCCGTACCCGTTCACGGTGCCCTGGACGTGGCGGGCGCCGGCCTCGACCGCCACGAGGCTGTTCGCCACCGCGCAGTCGCCGTCGTTGTGGACGTGCACGCCGACGAGCGCGCCGCCGAGAGCCGCCGTGACCTCGCCGACGACGTCGGCGACGAACGGCGGCAGGCTCGTCCCGTTGGTGTCGCAGAGACAGAGCACCGCGGCGCCCGCTTCGGCGGCCGCGGTGACGCACCGCAGCGCGTACTCGCGGTCGTCGCGCCACGCGTCGAAGAAGTGCTCGGCGTCGTACACGACGCTCTTGCCCTGCGCGGTGAGAAAGCGCACCGACTCGTCGATCATGCGCAGATTCTCGTCGCGGCTCACGCGGATGACCTTGCTCAGGTGCAGCCCCCACGTCTTGCCGACGATCGTGACCGTGGGCGTGAACACCTCGGCGAGCACCCGGAGGTTGTCGTCGGCCTCGGCCGGCACGCCCTTGCGCCGCGTCATGCCGAAGGCGACGAGCTCGGCGTTCGCGAGCCGCTCGTCGCGCATCCGCCGGAAGAACTCCATCTCCTTGGGGTTGGACGCAGGGAAGCCGCCCTCGATGAACCCGATGCCCAGCTCGTCGAGCTTGAGCGCGATGCTCACCTTCTCGTCGACCGAGACCGACATGCCCTCCTGCTGCATGCCGTCCCGCAGGGTGGTGTCGTAGAGCTGTACCTGCCGCTCGTGCATCGGGTCCTCCCCGCGACCGGCGCCCGGACGCCGGCCGATCGTCAGTCCCTGGCGTACTCCATGTAGTGGCCGAACTCCTCGTCCCTGCCCTCGACGATGGCGCGGAAGCGCTCCTGCATGCGCCGCGTGATGGGGCCTGGATCGCCGATGAGCTGGTCGTCGACCTCGCGGATCGGCACGATCTCGGCGGCGGTGCCGGTGAAGAACAGTTCGTCGGCGATCACCAGGTCGCTGCGCGCCAGTGTGCGCTCCTGCACCTCGATGCCCTCGGCGCGCGCGATCTGCATGACGGAGTCGCGCGTGATGCCCTCGAGCACGCCGTCGCTCGGCGGCGGCGTCATGAGCACGTCGTTGCGCACCACGAAGATGTTCTCGCCCGAGCCCTCGGCGACGTGGCCGTGAGCCGTGAGCATGATCGCCTCGTCGTAGCCGGCGTTGGTGACCTCGACCTTGGCGAGGATGCTGTTCAGGTACTGGCCCGTTGCCTTGGCGGCGCGGGCCAGAGCCGTGTGGTCGAGCGACTGGATGCTCGAGATCTTGGCGCGGATACCTCGCTCGATGCCCTCCTCGCCGAGGTAGGCGCCCCACGGCCAGGCGGCGATGACCACCTCGACCGGGGCGTTCAGCGGGAAGAGACCCATCTCGCCGTAGCCACGGAAGATGATCGGGCGGATGTAGCAGTGCTCGAGCCCGTTCCCCTCGATCAGAGCGAACGTCGCGTCGTAGAGTCTCTCGATGCTGTACGGCACCGGCATGTAGTAGAGCTTGGCGGAG
>CAYTRM010000599.1:0-1546 GCA_964440225.1 uncultured Thermoleophilia bacterium
GCGCCGACTCCCTGCCGGCCACGACCTTGCGGACGACGAACTTGTTGCCCAGGCCGGGGTCGTATTGGAAGGCGTAGCCGCTGATGTCCACCTCGCCGTCGGAGCGGAAGTAGACGCCGTACCCCGGTCCGCTGTCCAGGGTCGCGTTCACGTCGATCTGCACGTCGGTCCAGCTCGTGTCGCCAAAGGCGAGGCGACCGCCGTTGGCCGGAGCCACGAGCCGCCCGTCGACGATCTTCCAGCTGCCCTGCAGCGGCGTCAGCCCGCTCATGTTGTCGAAGTCGGTGTTGAAGAGCACGTTGCTGCCGGTATTGGCCATGGGCTGGCCCGTCCAAGGATTCCGCGGCCAGGTGTCCAGGTACCTGTTGCCGAGATTGTCGGCGAGCTCATCGGTCGGCGTGTAGCTGACGTACTCGGTGGACGGATACTCGCCGTCATGATCGACGACGTAGGTCATGACGCCGGTCTGGATGGTGTGGACACCCTCCTTGACGGCGGCGTCCTTGGCGTTGTCGCGCTGCGCCGCGTACACGGGGATCGCGATGGCCGCGAGGATGCCGATGACGATGAGGACGATCAGCAGCTCGATCATCGAGAAGCCCTGCTGCGACCTGCCGGGCGATGCTGCGATTGCCTTCATGACGGTGCCCCCGTTCCCTGGGACGAGTGTGGAGATGTCATACCGATTGTCGGCACTCTCGGGCTCGACAGGCTGAGTCCTTCGTCTAGGGACGAGTACCCAGCGCGTCTGGGCGCTGGGCGAATCCGGATCGCGACCGCGTCCTCACTGGAGCGGCTGGATCACAAAAGCATGGTCGCCGGCCAGCCAGCCGACGAGCCCGTAGGCCGTGTTCTGGTCGCCGTAGGCGTAGGCGAAGTCGCCCTTGCTCGGGTCGCCGCTGCCCCCGCCGCCGCTCAGAGCCTTGGCGCTGGCGAAGCTGACGGAACCGCCTCCGTCCCAGCTGCGCAGGCCGGCCCCGCCCGACGCGAAGGTCGCATCCTTGAACTCGAGCACCTTCTGGCCGTCGACGGTGATCACGTGCGCGTCACCGACCACCTTGATGCTGATCGCGTGCTCGGCGCCGTAGACGTCGAAGCCCGCCGGCATGCTGAAGGAGGCGATCGGCTCCGACTCCCTGCCGGCCACGACCTTGCGGACGACGAACTTGTTGCCCAGGCCGGGGTCGTACTGGAAGGCGTAGCCGCTGATCGCAGCCTGGCCGTCCGAGCGATAGTACACACCGAAGCCGCGGCCGGATTCGAGGGTCGCATTCACGTCCAGTTGCACATCGGTCCAGCTCGGATCGCCGAACGCGAGGCGATTCTCGCCCTTGCCCGTCGGCACCAACTGCCCGTTCACGATCTCCCACTGGCCCTGCAACGCCGAGAGACCGTTCATGGTGTCGAAGTCGGTGTTGAAGAGCACGCCGCTGCCGGTGTTGGCCATGGGCTCGCCGGTCCAGGGGTTCCTGGGCCAGGTGTCCAGGTACCTGTTGCCGAGATTGTCGGCCAGCGCGTCGTCGGGCGTGTACGTGACGTAGTCGGT
>CAYTRM010000600.1:0-1545 GCA_964440225.1 uncultured Thermoleophilia bacterium
CCCGCAACCACTGCGCCACCGTCATCGCGGTCAGCAAGGCGGACCTCGTGGAGCCGGACTTCGAGGAGATCGAGGGGATCGCCCGCCGGAAGCTCCGCCAGAGGCCTCCGGTGGTCGTCGTCTCGTCGGAGACGCGTCGCGGCATCCGCGACCTGCTGGCGACGATCGCCGGGCTGCACGCCCGCTACACCGCGCATCTCTCCACCGGCGAGCTCAACCGCGCTCTCGCGGACCTCGCCGGCGACCGCCCGGCGCCGATGAAGCACGGCAAGCGTCTGAAGATGTACTACATCTCTCAGTTCGGGACCTCTCCGCCGCGGTTCGCCATCGAGGTCAACGACCGCACGCTGGTCACGCGCGATTTCGGGTTCTTCGTCGAGAACCGGCTGAGGGCGCGCTACGGACTCGAGGGCGTGCCCCTTGTGATCGACTTCAAGGGCAAGAAGTGATCGTGCTCCAGGTGGTCGGGTTCGCGGTGCTGCTGTTCCTGGCGTACATCGCCGGGTCGATCCCCTTCGGGCTCGTCGTCGGCAAGGTCTTCTACGGTGTGGACGTCCGCGAGCTGGGTTCCGGCAACGTCGGCACGACCAACGTCTTTCGCGTGCTCGGCAAGAAGGCCGGGATGGCGGTCATGATCAGCGACATCCTCAAGGGCTACATCCCCGCGGTCATCGCCACGGCGCTGTTCGACCCCTGGATCGCGATCTTCATCGCCGCCGCGCCGGTGCTCGGGCACATCTACTCGATCTTCCTCAAGGGCAAGGGCGGTAAGGGCATCGCCACCGGCGCGGGCGTGGTGCTCGCCCTGGTGCCCCTCGCCTTCCTCATCATCTTCTCGACGTGGCTCCTGCTCATCGTGCTGACCAGGTACGTGAGCGTGGCGTCGCTGGTCGCGGCCCTCATGGTGCCGATCCTCACCATCGCGTTCGGCGAGCCGCTGCCGTACAAGATCGCCGGTGTGCTCGTGGCCATCCTGGTGTGGTGGGCACACCGCGGCAACATCAGCCGGCTGCTCGCCGGCGAAGAGCACCGCGTGACGCTCCCGTGGACGCGGCGGCGCACGGCGGAATGAGGTTGCGGGGAGGGTCGTGAGATGAGAGTCACCGTGATCGGGTCGGGCAGCTGGGGCAGTGGTTTTGCGCGTCTGCTGGCGAAACGGGGCCACGACGTCCAGGTCCTGGCGCTCACGAGAGACGAGGCCGCCGGCCTCGAGGCGACGCACGAGAACCCGCACTTCCTCCCGGGCGTGCGGCTGCCGGAGAGCATCCGTTTCGTCGCGATGGCGGACGCGGATCTGGGAGACGCCGGACTCGTGGTGTACGCCGTGCCCACCCAGGCCGTGCGCGAGGTGGCCGCCTGGGTCGCGCCCCGTCGCGCCTCGGGCGCGCTGCAGCTCTCGCTGGCCAAGGGGTACGAGCTCGGGACGCTCAAGCGGCCGACGCAGGTGATCGAGGAGGAGACGGGGGCCGGCGCCGCGGCGCTCTCCGGCCCCAACCACGCCGAAGAGGTCAGCAAGGACATGCCGTCGGCGACTGTCATCGCGGC
>CAYTRM010000601.1:0-1543 GCA_964440225.1 uncultured Thermoleophilia bacterium
ATGGCCCCCAGCAAGACGTACAACGTCCCGGGCCTCGGCACCTCCCTGGCGATCCCGGCTTCGCTGCTGGCCGCGTTCGCGCCCTCCGACACCGTGCTCTACCTCGCTCGCCTGCTTGGAGGGCTCGCCGCCGGCATGGCCTTCCCCACCACGCTGGCCCTCATCACCGCGCTCTGGAGCGGGTCCGCGCGCACCCGGGGCATCGCCCTGTGGTCGGGCGTGGGCGGCGCTATGGCGGCCATCGGGCCTCTCTGCGCCGGAGCGCTCATGTCGGTGTTCTGGTGGGGCTCCGTCTTTCTGCTCACGCTGCCCCTGGCCGTGCTTGCCCTGGTGCTCTCGGTCTGGCTCGTGCCGGCCCACGTCAACGAGACGTCGGGGCGCGTCGACCACGCCGGCGGCGTTCTCTCCGTCATCTTCGTCGGCGCCGGCGTCATGGCGATCAACCTCTTCAGCGCGCCGGGCAAGGCGACCGCCGCCCTGATCCTCCTGGCGGTCGCCGTGGTCGGGGGCGTCGCCTTCATCCTCCGTCAGCGGCGCGCGCCCGAACCTCTCTTCGACCTCCACGTGGCCGCGCGGCGGACCTTCTGGGTCGCCGCCTGCGCCGGTATCATCGTCTTCGGCTCACTGATGGGCGGCGTGTTCATAGGGCAGCAGTTCGTCCAGAACGTCCTCGGCTACTCCTCGCTGGAGGCAGGTCTCACCGTGCTCCCCGCCGCCGTGCTGATGATCCTCATCGCGCCCCGCTCGGCCAAGCTCGTCGACGCACGGGGGGCGCGCTTCACACTGCTCCTCGGCTACGTGTTCGTGCTGCTCGCCTTCCTCACCATGCTCCTCCTCTGGAGCGAGGACGCGGCGGTCTGGCACGTGCTGCTCGGCTTCGCCTTCATGGGGACGGGCGTGGCCTTCGCCGGCACGCCGGCGTCGCACTCGCTGACCGGATCGGTTCCCGTGCGCCGCGCGGGCATGGCGTCGGCAACAGCCGACCTGCAGCGCGACCTTGGGGGCGCCGTCATGCAGTCCATCTTCGGCGCCCTGCTCACCATCGGCTACGCCTCGGCGATGGCCGCCGCCGTCGCCTCGTCCTCCACTGCGTCGCAGGCGACGGCCGAGACACAGGCGCAACTCACGAAGTCCTTCGCCGGCGCCGCGGCCGTGGCAGAGCAGTATCCCCAGTACACCGACCAGATCGTCGCCGCGGCGAAGGCGGCCTTCCTCAAGGGCGACCAGTGGGCGTACGCGGCCGGGGTGGTCGCCGTCCTCGCCGGCGCTGCGGTCGTCTTCTTCCTGTTCCCGAAGCGGGAGGAAGAAGAGCGGCTGCTGCGCGCCATTTTCGGCGAGAAGGCGGCCGAGGTGCGCGATACCTCGCTGACGGTGCCCAGTGGCACGTACGGCATCGTGATGGGCGTGAAGACCACCGCGCAGAAGGAGGTCAAGCGCCAGGATGCCTCCCCGACCGAGCGCCGCCGCCAGATCAAGAACATCCGCGACGAGCACAAGCAGAAAGCCCAGACGCTCACCGAGGAACTGACCGAGGCGCTGAGCA
>CAYTRM010000602.1:0-1540 GCA_964440225.1 uncultured Thermoleophilia bacterium
CCCGTCCGGGTGCGTGAGAGTGACCACGGCGCTCTCGCCGAGCAGCTTGCGGCTGATGCGCGGCACGCGCCCGAGGATGGGCTGGCGCAGGATGCGGCTGACCTGGTCGGGCCGGCGGACGCGGACGTCGAACTGCTCGAGGAGGAAGGCGAGGCCGATGGCGGCGAAGAGGCCCACGCCGAACCCCAGGATGGCGCTGCGCATGGGGTTCGGCGCGTACGGCGCGAGCGGCACGGAGGCCTCGCGCAGCACGCGATAGTTGCCGGACGTCGTCTGCTGCAGGATCTCGAGGTCCTGCAGGCGCTGCTTGAGCATGATGTAGTCGGTGGTGAGCCGCTTCGCCTGCGTGTCGTACTTGGCGAGCTGGCTCTTGACCACCGGGATGGCCTTCTCGATCTGCACGCGCTGCTGGTCGGCGTCCCACTCGGTGAATGCCTGCATGTAGGCGTTGACGGCGGCGGCGGCAAGCTCCGGATCCGGGCTGTCGCCGCTGACCACGACGACGTTGCTGCCCGCGTCCGAGCCGCCCGAGTCGGCCTGCTGCTGCGCGGCGCTGACCGCGTAGCCGGCGTCGAGCGACACGGAGTCCTCCTTGAGGATCCGCCTGGCGCGCTCCTCGAGCACGGGCCCGGCCATGAGATCGTTGATGGTGGCCATCTCGCGGTCGAGGCCGTAGACGTTGGTGTACGTGCCGCTCAGCGGGTTCTGGATGTCCAGTTGCTGCTTGTAGAACATGGTGCCGCTCGTGCTGTACTGCTTCTGCTGGCGGTCGGCGAAGTAGTACGCGGAGAGAGTCGCGACCAGCACGACGAGGACGATGATCCACTTGCGCCGCCAGATGACGGAGAGGTAGTCGCGCAGCGTGAGGCCCTCGGGCTCGGGCTCGGGGACGAAGGCGGGCGGCCCCTGCGGCGGCGGGCCGGGGTGGCCCTGACCGGAGGCCGCGTACACGCCCGGCCCGGCCGGACCACCGTTGCCGCTGTGACCGCCGTTACCCACACTCATGCGCAGAGACCCCTCTCGTGCGGTGGAGACACAAGCCTGCTCGCCGAATGGCGAACGCAGCGCCGGCGGCGGCTGAGCCGCGCGGCAGAGGCGATGATAGCAGGAGTGCCGGACGGAGGCATGAGGAACCCCTCAGTCGGGCGTCGGCGGTCGGTACCGCTCGGGCACGTGCAGGTGCTCGACGACCTCGTCGCAGGCCTCGCCGGGGTCGAACGGCTCGGGCTCGGCGTAGGGCGGCCAGGTGTACGGGCGCTCGAACCAGCCGGGCGGGCAGGTGAGCTCGTCCACCCGCTTGACTACCTTTGCGGGGTGTCCGGCCACGACCATCCCCGGCGGCACATCCTTGACGACGAGGGACGCGGCGCCGACGAGGGAGTCCTCGCCGATCTCAACGCCGGGCATGATCATGCACATCGCGCCGATCCTCACCAGGCGGTGCACGACGGCGCCGCCGCGACACTCGCTGTACCGTGGGCAGTTCATCGGGTGCGGGTCGCCGGCGAAGACCGTGTTCGGGCCGATGAACACGTCGTCC
>CAYTRM010000603.1:0-1539 GCA_964440225.1 uncultured Thermoleophilia bacterium
CCTCGGCCTCGGCAGGCTCCTCTTCCCCGCCTACCCGCTGCCGCCCGGCGAGACCGCCTTCTCGCTGCTCTGGAAGCGCTGCTTCCAGGGCGCCGCCGAGCGCTACCGGCCGCTCACCGCCGAGGTCACGGCGCGGCTCGAGCGCGAGCTCAAGGTGGTCGAGGAGCTCGGGTTCGCCGAGTACTTCCTCGCCGTGCGCGACATCGTCGAGTTCGCCCGCGGCCGCGGCATCTACTACTCGGGCCGCGGCTCCGCCGGCAACAGCATCGTCAGCTACGTGCTGCGCGTCACCGACGCCGACCCCATCGCGCACGGGCTGCTCTTCGAGCGCTTCCTCAACCCGGCGCGCCGCGAGATGCCGGACGTCGACGTCGACTTCTGCTCGGCGCGCCGCGACGAGGTCATCCAGTTCATCTACGAGCGCTTCGGCCACGACAGGGTCGCCATGGTCGCCACCGTCAACACCGTGCGCGCGCCCTCGGCGGTACGCATCGCCAGCCGCGCCTTCGGCTTCACGCCGGACGAGATCAACGGCCTGTCCAAGCGCATCCCCTGGGGCAGCGCCGCCAAGCTCGGGGAGATGCTCGCCGAGCGCCCCGAGCTCGAGAACCACGAGTTCCAGCACCCGCACTACCGCCGCCTGGTCGACATCGCCGAGCGGCTGGACGGCTTTTCGGCCCACCTCGGCACGCACCTCGGCGGCTTCATCCTCTCGCGCGACCCGCTCACCGACCGCGTGCCGCTGCAGTGGGCGGCCAAGGGCGTGGTGGTGGCCCAGTTCGACAAGGACGACGTCGAGACGCTGGGCCTCGCCAAGATGGACATCCTCGCGCTCAAGATGCACTCGGCCATCGCCGAGGCGGTGCGCCGCATCGAGGCGCGCACCGGCGAGCGCGTCGGCGCCTGGGAGCTCCCGCGCGACGACCCCAAGGTGTACGAGCTCATCCGCTCGGCGCGCACCGTCGGCCTGTTCCAGCTCGAGAGCTCGGGGCAGCGCAACCTCGCCACGCGGCTGCAGGAGCGCGACTTCGAGGACGTCATCGCGGCCATCTCGCTCTTCCGCCCGGGGCCGCTGCAAGCCGACATGATCGCGCCGTTCATCCGCCGGCGGCACGGCAAGGAGCCGGTCGTGGTGCCGCACCCCGCCATGGAGCGCATCCTGCGGCGCACCTACGGGGTCATCGTCTACCAGGAGCAGGTCATCGAGGTGGCCTCGGCGGTCGCCGGCTTCAGCCTCGCCGAGGCCGACCTGCTGCGCCGCACCATGACCCACGAGCGCTCCATGGAGGAGATGGACGCCATCGGCCGCAACTTCGTGGAGAAGGCGATGGAGCGCGGCGCCTCGCAGGAAGTCGCCGACGAGGTCTTCCGCCAGCTCCGCGGGTTCGCCGCCTACGGCTTCAACAAGGCGCACGCCGCCTGCTTCGCCATCGTCTGCAACGCCTCGGCCTGGCTCAAGGCGCACCACCCGGCCGAGTTCTACGCCGGCATCCTCAACAACCAGCCCATGGGGTTCTACTCGCCGCGCGTGGTGCTCAA
>CAYTRM010000604.1:0-1535 GCA_964440225.1 uncultured Thermoleophilia bacterium
AGCTCGAGCGAGCGCGCGAACATCTCGTCCCAGTCGGGGATGAACTCGAGATCGCCGCCGACCATCTCCTCCCAGCCCTCGGTCATGAGACGCGTGGCGACGCCGGACGCCTCCACGGGGCTGCTGACGCCGAAGATCACGTGCGCGCCGGAGGCGGCGAAGTACGTGCCGATCGAGATCGCCTTTTCGCACATCCACTCCGGGCACAGACCGACGGCCGGCAGGTCGTCGATGTCCTCGCCGAGGCCGCCCTCCGTCGCCACCTGGGTCAGGACCGTCAGGATGCGCGAGTTGTCGACGCAGGAGCCGAGGTGGAGCACCGGCGGGATGCCGATGGCCTCCATGACCTCACGCAGACCGGGCCCGCACGAGTCCAGGATCTCCGGGCTCAGGTAGCCGGCCTTGGCGCCCGCCGTCGCGGCACACCCGGTCACCACGACCATGACGTCTTCGGCGATGAAGCGCTTGATCATCTCGACGATGCCCTCGTCCTGCGTGACACGGGCGTTGTTGCAGCCCACGACCCCGGCCAGCCCGCGTACGCGGCCGGCGATGATCGCGTCGTTGAGCGGACGGAAGGAGCCGCGGTGGAAGCCGCCCTGCATGTAGTTCAGATACTCGTGGCTGAAGCCGGCGACGAGCGGCTCGTGGAAGTCCGGGATGTGGACCGGGCCGCGGTTCGGGTAGTTGGCGATCGCCATGCGCACGATCTCGCGCGCGGTCTCGGGGGCGCGGTGCTCGTCGAACTCCACGTGCTTCGCGCCCGGGATCTTGGCCTTGGGCGAGGTGGTGATGAGCTGCGTGTGGAAGCGCTGGGAGAGCGGCGCGAGGGCCTGCATGATGCACTGGACGTCGACGACCATGACCTCGACGGCGCCGGTGAGGACGGCGAGTTCCTGGTGCAGGAAGTTGCCGGCCGCCGGGATGCCGTAGCGCATGAGGATCTCGTTGCTGGTACAGCAGATGCCGGCGAGGTTGATGCCCTCCGCGCCGGCCGCCCTGGCCTCCGCGACGAGCTCCGGGTCGCGCGCCGCCTCGACGAGCATCGCCGAGAGCGTCGGCTCGTGCCCGTGGACGATCACGTTGACCTGGTCGTCCTTGAGCACGCCGAGGTTGACCTCGGATGAGAGCGGCGACGGCGTGCCGAACAGGATGTCGCTCATGTCGGTGCTGAGCAGCGAGCCGCCCCAGCCGTCCGCCAGCGAGCAGCGGAGCGAAGCCTTGAGGATGTTCTCGGCGTCGAGGTCGACGCCCTCGTGGGTGCGGTGCAGGATCTCGACGATCTCGCGGTCGATGGCGCGAGGGGTGATGCCGAGCTCGCGCCACAGCTTCTGACGCTTCGGCGTGGCGCGCTTCGTGTAGATGATCTCGCCGTGCGGCTGGCCGAACTGCGCGAGCGCCATGTCGGCCACGTCGAGCGCGATCTCGTTCACCTCACGGCCGGCGGTGGCGATGCCCATGTACCCGGCGACCGACATCAACTTCTGCTCGTCCTTGACCTTGTAGCCGGCGGCCTCGTCGAGAGCGACGGCGCG
>CAYTRM010000605.1:0-1533 GCA_964440225.1 uncultured Thermoleophilia bacterium
AGCCGTAGTGCTTCTCGCCGGCGGCGGCGAACGTCTGGTAGGTGCCCTGGAGGATGCCTTGCGTGCCGATGTAGATCCAGGAACCGGCGGTCATCTGCCCGTACATGGTGAGCCCCAGGGCGTCCAGCCGGCGGAACTCGTCCCAGTTCGCCCAGTCGGGCACGAGGTTGGCGTTGGCGATGAGCACGCGCGGCGCCATCTCATGGGTCTCGAAGACGCCGACGGGCTTGCCGCTCTGGACGAGCAGCGTCTCGTCGTTGCCGAGCCGCCGTAGAGTGGCGACGATGGCGTCGAAGCTCGCCCAGTCACGCGCCGCCTTGCCGGCGCCACCGTAGACGACGAGCTCGTCCGGAGCCTCCGCGACCTCAGGATCGAGGTTGTTCATGAGCATGCGGAGAGCGGCTTCCTGCTGCCAGCCCCTGCAGCTGATCTCGGTGCCCCGGGGCGCGCGCACCGGGCGCGGGCCCGCGGTGGTCGCAGCTCCTGTGATGTTCACGTGCGGCCTCGCTTCGTGGGTAGGTTTTCGGGCGTGCAGTCGCCCACGCGGTGTTCCTCATCCCACCTTGACCGGAGCCGGTGGCCGCTTCAAGACCTCGGGAAGGGTGTCCAGCATCCTGAACTCGTTTTCCCTTCGCGGCTCGGCTCAGGCCGCCACGCTGGATTAGTGCCGACCGGCGACGCGACCGGTCAGCGGCCGCGCCGGTCGTCGACTCGATGGCAGGCCGTCTTGCCCTGGCCGCCGGTCTCGCGCGGCAGCGAGAACGGCGAGTGGAGCTCCATGCGCGGCGTCACACCGGTCGTCGACTTGACCGCACTCGCGAGCGTGCGCGCCAGCCGGGCCCTGCCGTCGTCGCTGAGCGCGTCGAGATCCCGGATCTCCACTTGCAGGGTGAGCCGGTCGAGGTTGTCGACGTTCTCGACGACGATGCAGAAGTTGCTGCCGAACTCGTCGTGGCGCACCAGCGCCTCCTCGATCTGGCTGGGGAAGACGACGAGGCCGCCAAGCGAAAGAGCGTCGTCACTCCGCCCGGTGATGCGGCCGATCCTCGGGTGGGTGCGGCCGCAGGCGCACGGCTCCCAGCTCAGCGAGCTGATGTCGTGGCTGCGATACCGGATCATCGCCATGGAGTCACTGGTGAGCGAGGTCCAGACGAGCTCGCCGGAGGCGCCGTCGGCGACCGGCTCGAGCGTCACCGGGTCGATGCACTCGACGAGCAAGTGGTCCGACCAGACGTGCATGCCCTGCTTGACCGGGCACTCGCAGGCCATCCCGGGTCCGAGAAACTCGCCCATGCCGTACTCGTTGAAGGCGTCCACGCCGAGAGCCGCCGTCAGCCGCTCGCGTCCGGACTCGGGCCAGGGCTCGGCGCCGAAGAGCCCGGTGCGCAGCCTGGAGCCGGTCGCGAGGTCGATGCCGCGCTCTTTCGCTTTCTCGGCGAGATAGAGACCGTAGGACGGCGTCGTGCAGATCGCGGTGACACCCAGATCGGCGATGAGGTCGATGAGCAGCTCCTGGCGGCCTATGCCGGCGGG
>CAYTRM010000606.1:0-1528 GCA_964440225.1 uncultured Thermoleophilia bacterium
AACGTGCCGGCCTTCGTCGCCGGCGGCGCGCCGATGGGTCACAGCGTCCTCGGCGAGGACATGGTCTACGTCGACCTGTGCATGAACGGCACCAAGATCGCCGTCGATGCCATGATCGGCGCCTACCACGGTGTCGGGATCATGGCGAGCCCCATCCAGTGCGCGATGCTGGCCGCCGCCGCGGTGCTCGAGATCGTCAACCCGGACGGCATGATCGGGCCGGAGTTCGGCGACTTCTTCGTCCAGGGCACCGGCTATCTCGCCGGCAAGGGCGCGGCCGAGGCGGCCGGCCTGCCCGAGAAGCTCCATCTCCGTGGGACCAACAAGGAATACGACACCGCCAGCCTGGTCGGTGGTCTCGGCATGATGCTCAAGGACGTCGGCGCTCCGTCGGTCATCGGCATGATGACGCTGAACGAGATGCTGGCCGCCTTCGCCGAGAGTCCCATGATCGGCGCCGGCTTCGGCGGCGGACCGGTGAACCCGCCGCTCGCGCATCTCGTGGCCGACTGCGTCATCGCCATGAACGTGCTCATCGAGAACGGCGGCGACATCGAGGCCGCTGCCGACACGCTCCACGAGGTAAAGACGACGCAGTGGATCGACCCGGAGATCGCCTCGTTCTCGACCAACACCATCGCGCGCAAGGCCGAGCACGTGCGGCGCGGCCCCGTCACCCGGACGATCATCAACGCCACCGACGGCATCCGTGCGAACGCGCTGCAGTCACGGGCCCAGTTCGCCTACGACGAGCTGTCGGCGGGCAAGACGCTCGAGGACATCTGCGCCGCCCTCGACCAGAAGCGCAAGGACAAGGTCGAGGCGAACGCCGGCATGATCCTCAGCGGCTTCTTCGGGAAGACGATCAGCATCACGTTCTCGAAGCTCCAGGGTGGCGCTCGCCGCCAGCACCCCTTCGCCCAGTCGTACTGGGGCTTCGACGCGGATATCGACACCGTTGTCACGGTGGACGGTGAGGAATTCCGCTTCGAGGGCCTCAGCAACAAGGTGATCCCCGACGCGGTCATGAACGCCAAGGCCGAGCTCTCGCTGCCGATCACGGTCGCCGCGGCCGTGGCCCAGGAGCTCATGTACGTCGGCTGCTGCACGATCGACGCGACCGTGCCGGCCGTCGTCGCTGCCGCCATGGGCAAGTACACCGCGAAGGAGGCCGGCAAGTGCGCCGAGTCCGGCGCGCACGTGACCTGCTCCATCCCGGGCGCCAAGGGCACCATCAAAGAGGTCTCGGCGCTCGCGCTGCGGATCATGAAGGACCTGGAGGCCTGAGGGCGCCAGTTCCACAGCGGCAGGACACACTCGCCGTAATCGGGTGACAAGCGGCGGAGGCGCAGCCGGGCTGCGCCTCCGCCGTCCTGCACTGCACGGCGCGAGAACGACGCGCTGGGCCCCGGCCCTCGCGCCCGGGCGCGGACTCGACCCCCGGGCCACCGGGAAAGAACCGTGCGTCCCAGTCCTTGCACACGTGAGGAGACCGCATGCTGCTACTGGTCCAGATCGACGACCGCTC
>CAYTRM010000607.1:0-1526 GCA_964440225.1 uncultured Thermoleophilia bacterium
GTTGAGAGCGGCGCCGCGCGCTCGCGGGGCGAGCGCGTCCGCGCTGGCGCTCGCCGTGGCCGTCGCCGCCGGTCTGGCTGTGGCGCTCGCCGGTCTCGCAGCGCCCTCCGCGGCCGCCGCCGGCGAGCCGTCCTTCTCGACCCAGGTGCGCGCTGCCGAGGCGCGAGCGCGGCGGCACCTTGCCGCCACCGAGCGCGCCGCCGGCGCACGCCGGTTCGCGTACTACACGGTCGGCAACGCGTGGAAGCACACGGGGCCGGCCGGCTGGGCCGCAGGCTACGTGCCCGGAGGCCTCTGGTCCTGCTACCAGGCCACCGGCCGGCCGTGGTGGCGCGCCAAGGCGCTCGCTCGCCAGGCGCCTATCGGGGCGACGGGGGTCACCCCCTCTTCCCTCAACGTCGGCGCGCTGTACTTCCCCACCTACGCGCGCGCTTTCAAGCTCACCGGCGACGCTCGGTATCGCGCCAAGGCCCTTCGGGCGGCGAGGAACGTGGCGGAGCGCTACGATCCGGAGGTGGGCGCGATGCTCTCGCGGCCGAAGGGTGACTTCAACGTGATCATCGACAGTCTGATGAAGCCGCAACTGCTGTGGTGGGCCGCCGCGAACGGCGGGCCTCCCTCACTCGCCAACAGGGCAAGGAACCACGCGCTCACGACCGCCCGCGACTTCGTGCGACCGGATGGAAGCACGTACCACATCGTCTACTACGATGCCGAGACCGGCGCTGTGCTCCGCCGGGGGCAAGCGTCCGGCTACGACGACGACTCGACCTGGGCCCGCGGCCAGGCGTGGGCGATCCTCGGCTTTTCCGCGGCATACCGGGAGACGGGCGATCCGGAGCTGCTGGACGCGGCCCGCGCGGTGTCCGACTGGTATCTCGCGAACCTGCCGGCCGACCTGGTCCCCTACTGGGACTTCGGCGATCCCGCGATACCGGACGCGCCGCGTGACTCCTCGGCGGCGGCCATCGCCGCCTCGGGGCTCGTCGACCTCGCGCTCGTCGATCCGGATCCGGAACGCCGGAGCGCGTACGAGGCTGCGGCGACGGCGATCCTCGAGTCACTGATGTCGCCGGCGTACACCTCCCGCCGCGGCGATCCCTCGGTGCTCCTCCACGGCACCTACCTCCGGAGCGCCGGGATCAGCGATCGCGGTCTGGCGTTCGGCGACACCTTCTACCTCGAGGCGCTCCTGCGGCTGCGGCGGCTCGCGCCGGATGCCGCGCCGCTGCCGGTAGCCAGAGCCCGGGCGAGCTCGGGGACCGCCGCCGCGGCCGTCGACGGCGATCTCAGGACGCGCTGGGCCAGCCGCGGCCGCCAGACGCTCGATGTTCGCCTGAGGAGAGCGCAGCAGGTCGGCGCCGTTCGCGTCGCGCTCTATCGCGGCCGCGACCGCGCCGCCGTCCTGCGCATCCTCGTCTCGGCGGACGGCCGGCACTGGCGTCTCGCCCGCCGGACGATGACGAGTGGGGAGGCCGGGGGGTACGAGACGCTGACCTTTGCTCCGCGGGCCGCTCGCTGGGTGC
>CAYTRM010000608.1:0-1521 GCA_964440225.1 uncultured Thermoleophilia bacterium
TCGCGGCACCGCAGCCAGGCCATCGTCGCGGCCGTCTTCGGCGCGCCCGTCGTCGCCTACATCCTGGCGGTCTGGGGCGAGGCCGGCCTGGAGTGCGTGCTGACGACCGCCGAGGACTACCTCTCGTTCATCGTCCTGCTGGGCGCCCTCTTCACGATCGCCGGCGGCATCTACCTGACCGGCAACCTGCTGGGGACGCCGAAGTCCAACGTCACCTTTCTGCTGGTCGGCGCCGTGCTGGCCAATCTGATCGGCACGACCGGGGCCGCCATGATCCTCGTGCGCCCGGTGCTGCGCGCGAACTCGGAGCGCACGCGTCGCGCCCACGTCGTCGTCTTCCTCATCTTCATCGTCTGCAACCTCGGCGGGCTGCTGACTCCTCTCGGGGACCCGCCGCTGTTCCTCGGCTTCCTCAACGGCATCAGCTTCACGTGGACGTTCCGCCTGTGGCCGCAGTGGCTGCTCGTCAACGGGCTGGTGCTCGCCATCTTCTACGCGGTCGACCGCTATCACTACCGGCGCGAGCCGCCCACCGCCCTGCTGGAGGACGTGCTCGACTACGTCCCGCTGCGGATCATCGGCAAGGTCAACCTGCTCCTGCTGGGCGGCGTGGTCGCCTGCGTCGCCCTTTCGCCGCAGCTGGGCCGCATCGGCGAGGCGGTGCACGTGCCCTTCGTGCGCGACCTGCTGCTGATCGCGCTGGCCGTCGCTTCGCTGCGCTTGGGGCCGCGTGAGGCCCGACGCCGCAACGAGTTCGCATGGAGGCCGATCGTCGAGGTGGCGATCCTGTTCGCCGGGATCTTCGCCTCGATGCTCCCGGCTCTCGAGATCCTGCGCGCCCGGGGCGGCGAGCTCGGGCTCAGCGCGCCGTGGCAGTTCTTCTGGGTGACCGGCGGCCTGTCGGCCTTCCTCGACAACGCCCCTTCGTATCTGACCATGGGGTCCGCCGCGCAGGGCTTTCTCGGTCTGCCGGAGTTCGCCGGTCTCATGAGCTCGTCGGTGGACTCCGCGCTGGGCTGGAGCCCGGCGGCGTATCTCGCCGCCGTGTCCTGCGGTGCGGTGATGATGGGCGCGCTGTCGTACATCGGCAACGCGCCCAACTTCATGGTGCGCTCGATCGCGGAGCACCACGGCGTCAAGATGCCGCACTTCTTCGCCTACATGGGGTACTCGCTGGTCGTGCTCCTGCCGGTCTTCGTCGTGGTGACGCTGGTCTTCTTCATCTGACCCGGCGGCCGCGCGGGGCGGAGCCTGCGGCTAGTGGACCCAGCTCACGAGGTCGTCGACCCGGGTGGCCGTCTCCACGAACCCGCCGCCGGAGTCCTCCGTGTCCGGGAAGCCGACCGCGACGCCGACCACCAGCAGCTTGCCCTCGCGGTCCGGCAGCAGTTCGTGCAGCAGCTCCGGATACTTGACCGCCGTGGCCATGACGCAGGTGCTCAGACCCTCATCGTGGGCCGCGTGGCACAGGCACGCGACGAAAGCGCCGCTGTTGATGCACCCCTGAGGGCCGGCGAGATG
>CAYTRM010000609.1:0-1517 GCA_964440225.1 uncultured Thermoleophilia bacterium
TCGAACTCGATGGAGAGGTAGCCGTTGTAGCGGGCCTCGCGCATGATGCGCACGGCGTTCTCCACGACCTCGCTGCCGGTGGTGTCGTAGACGATCTTGGTCAGCGGCGCCGGGGCGAGCTCGTGGAGCTTCTCGGCGAGCAGCCACTGGTGCTCGACGCGGAGCGCCGAGAGGCACTCGGTGCCGTAGTCCTTGAGGCCCTGGTACGCGGCCTCGACGAGCTCGGGGTGGTTGCCGCCGAGCGGGGCGCTGGCCCAGCCGTTGATCCAGTCGATGTAGCGGTTGCCGTCGACGTCCTCGATGAACCAGCCGTCGCGGTATCTGCTGACGAAGTGGCTGGGGGGCCAGCCGCCGATGAGGGACACCCCGAGCAGGATGTCGTCGCCGCGCTTCATGAGCGCCTGGCTGCGCGGTCCCGGTGGTGGAGTGTGCACGTTCGGGCGTGTCTGATCGCCCATGGCTCTCGCCTCCCTAGGCTGTCGCCGGAGCCTCGCCCGGCGACCACTCGTAGTTGTCCTTGAGGATCTTGAGGTGCAGCAGGAAGTCGGCCTGCTCGATGCCGGGAATGGGACGGATGTGGTTCATGAGCACGTCGTGCAGCTCGTCGCGGTCGCGGGCCACCACGCCGACGATGACGTCGACGTCGCCGGCGCAGACGCTCACGTAGTCGACCTGCGGGAGCTCCGCGACCGCCTCGGCTACGGCCTCGATGCGGTCGCCCTGCACGCGCAGGTGCACCTGCGCCCACATGAGGCCGAGGTCGAGAGGGCTGCTCACGGCGACGATCTGCATAGCGTTGGTGCGCAGAAGCCGGGCGACACGCTGGCGCACGCTGGCCTCGGAGATGCCGAGGTCCTTCGCGATGGTGGTGAAGGCCCGGCGCCCGTCGGCCTGCAGGTGGCCGATGATGGCGATGTCGGTCTTGTCCAGCGATTGCCTGCGCATGACGCTCCTTTCGACCGGGCCATTGTACGAATGTCGTCACCGATACGCCAGCGATTCTGCGATTTTCACTCTGCGGTACGATAGCGGGCGTCCACACCGCGGCGGAGGAGGCCCTCTGTGAAGATCGAACGAAAGCCGTCGACGGCGCTGCTGCCGGCGCCGGTGGTGCTGCTCAGCGTCGCCGGGCACGGCAAGGAGAAGGACAACATCATCACGCTCGCCTGGGTGGGCACCGTCTGCTCGGCGCCGCCGATGCTGAGCGTCGCCATCCGCCCGTCCCGGCACTCGCACCGTCTGGTGAACGCGGCGCGCGAGTTCGTCGTCAACATCCCGCGCGCCGGCCAGCTCGAGCAGGTCGACATCGCCGGCGTCTGGTCGGGCGCCGAGCACGACAAGTTCGCCGAGCTGGGCTTCACGGCGCGGCCGGCGAAGCAGGTCGCCGCGCCGCTCATCGAGGAGTGCCCGGTCAACATCGAGTGCGTGGTGCGCCACCAGCTCGACCTCGGAGCGCACGACCTCTACCTGGCCGAGATCGTCGCCGTGCAGTACGACGAGGAGGTGCTCGACGCCAA
>CAYTRM010000610.1:0-1513 GCA_964440225.1 uncultured Thermoleophilia bacterium
TCGCGTAGTCGCCGGGCGCCTCGCCGAGGATCTGCAGGGCGCGGTTGGCGAGCACCTCGCTCACGTTCATGTTGGTGCTCGTCCCGGCGCCGCCCTGCAGCCGGTCGACGACGATGTGCTCGTCGAGCAGGCCGTCGGCGAGCTCGCGGCAGGCGCGCTCGATGGCGTCGGCTTTGGCGTCGTCCCCGGCCCACACGCCGAGCGCCCGATTGGTGCGCGCGCAGGCCAGCTTGACCATGCCGTACGCGCGCGCCAGCTCGGTGTGCACCGGCCGGCCGGCGAGCGGGAAGTTCTCGAGCGCCCGCTCGGTGTGCGCGCCGTGCAGGCTGCCCGCCGGCACGGCGACCTCACCGAGCATGTCGCGCTCGAGGCGCACGCCGTCGCTCATCTGGTGCGGGCTCTCGTCATCGGGACGCCGCGGTCGGCTTCGCCCTCGCGGCTCAGTGGCCGAACACCATCTTGTGGACCTGCACGCCGTCGACCTCGTTCAGCTTCGCCATCATCGCGGTGGCTTCTTCGTCCGTGCCGAAGAACTCGATGAGGACGACGCCGCTGGGCGAGCAGACGTTCTCGTCCACGTCGTGCAGCCCGATGCGCGTCTTGATGTTGCAGCCGTACTCGGTGAAGACCTTCTGCACGTCGACGGCGTTCTTGAGCCGGTTGGTGACGTGGATGCCGAGGATGATGTGGTCGTCGTTCACGGTGCGTCCTCTCGTGTGATGGGGATCGGTCGTCGTGGCAGGGCGAGCTCCGTCAGCAGAGCACGTCCCGGTCTCCGGCGCGCACTTTGGCGAGCATCTTCTCGGTGTGCTCGCGGCGGACCGGGTCCATCTCCGCCACCTTGCGCTCGATGAGCACTTCACCGATGGCGCGGGTCTCCTCGCTGCCGTAGTCGAGCAGGTACTCCTCGAAGGTGCTCATGGCGTTCGGGTCGCAGTGGTGCTTGATGTCGCCCGGCTTGGCCAGGTCCATGAAGTCCATGCCCGTGCGCCCGAGGCGGTAGCAGGCGGTGCAGAAGCTCGGGACGTACCCAAGCTCCGCGACGTCGCGGATGACCTCGTCCAGCGAGCGGTGGTCGCCGAGCTGGAACTGGGCCTCGTCGAACTGCTCGTCCTCGGCGTACCCGCCGGGATTGGTGCGGCTGCCGGCGCTGATCTGGCTGACGCCGAGAGCGAAGGTCTCGCGGCGGATGTTGGGCGTCTCGCGTGTGCTCATGATCATGCCCGTGTAGGGCACGGCCAGGCGAAGGATGGCGACGAGCTTGCGGAAGTCGACGTCGCCGACCGGCATCGGGGGCTCTTCGGCGATGTCGCTGCCGGAGGCCGGCTCGAGCCGGGGCATGCTGACGGTGTGCGGGCCGACGCCGTAGGCGCGCTCGAGCTCGCGGATGTGCTGCATGAGCGCGAGGAGCTCGAAGCGCCAGTCGGCGAGACCGAAGAGCACGCCGATGCCGACGTCGTCGATGCCTGCCTCCATGGCGCGGTGCATGCCGGTGACGCGCCAGTCGTAGTCC
>CAYTRM010000611.1:0-1511 GCA_964440225.1 uncultured Thermoleophilia bacterium
CGGCGAGATCAACTCGACGGTCACGGACGTGCCGGCCGCGCTGGCGCGCCTCGAGGCCGGCTTCGGCGACGGCTCGATCACGCACCTCGACGGTGTCTCCGTCGACTACGACGACTGGCACTTCAACGTGCGTCCCTCCAACACCGAGCCGCTGCTGCGGCTCAATCTCGGCGCCGACTCCCAGGGTCTGATGGAGGAGAAGCGCGACCTCGTCCTCTCGGTCATCCGTGGGAGCTGACGTGGGTGGCGCGACCGACCTCGGGCCGGCGCGCGTCGCCGAGTTCGACCGCGGCGACATGCTCGGCGCCATCGCCGCGTTGCCCGGGCAGTTCCTCGACGGCTACGCGACGGCGCGGGAGCGTCTCGCCGGCGCCTTCTTCGGCACGTTCCCCGCGATCCCGCCGGCGGAGCCGGACGGGGTCGTCGTCTGCGGCATGGGCGGGTCGGCGATCGGCGCCGACCTCGTCCTCGCCTGCCTGCCGGACCTCGCCGTGCCGGCGACCGTCGTCCGCGGGTACGATCTGCCCGCGTGGGCGGGGCCCGAGACGCTGGTCATCGCCATCAGCTACTCCGGAGAGACCGAGGAGTCCTTCGCTTGCGCGACCCACGCGCGCACGCGGGGCTGCGCGCCCGTGTGCGTCGCCTCGGGCGGCCGCCTCGCCGCCTTTGCCGCCGCCGAAGGCCTTCCTCTCGTGCCGGTCGCCGGCGGGGGGCAGCCGCGCGCCGCCGTGGGTTCGCTCTCGATGCCGCTGCTGGCCACGCTCGAGGCGGCGGGCCTGTGTCGCGAGCACGCCGGGGACGTCGCCGCCGCCGCCGCCCAACTCGAGTCCGACGGCGCGAAGCTGGGCCCGGAGTCGGGCGAGCCGGCCAACGCCGCCAAGGCGCTCGCCCGCCGGCTGAAGGACCGTCTCGTCGTCGTGTATGGGGCTGGGCCGACGGCGCCCGTCGCCCGGCGCTGGAAGGGCCAGATCAACGAGAACGCCAAGGCTCCCGCCTTCTTCAACGAGCTCTCGGAGCTCAATCACAACGAGATCATGGGCTGGACGAGCCTGACGCAGGTGACGACATCGACCGTCGCCGTGTTCCTCGACGACGAGGGCACCGGCCCGCGCCTGAAGCGGCGCGTGGGTCTCACGGCGCTCGAGTACGAGGCGCTGGGCGTCGGCACGGAACAGGTCGTGTCTCGCGGCGCCTCGCCGCTCGCGCGCCTCTTCTCGCTGGTGCAACTCGGGGACTACGCGTCCTTCTACCTGGCCCTTCTCTACGGCGTCGACCCGACGCCGGTCGCCGCCATCGAGCACCTCAAGGCACGGCTCGCCGGCGACGCCGGCTGACGCATCGTGACCGGCGCCGTCGTAGCGCTCGCCCTGGCCGCCGGCGACGAGGCGTCGCGCCGCGTCGCCGGGGAGCTCTTCCCGGAGGCCGGCCTCCTCGCGTTCGGTCCGGCCGACGCGCGCCCGCCGGCGCCGCTGGGCGGGCGTCTGTTTGAGGCTCTCGGGCGCTTGACTCGC
>CAYTRM010000612.1:0-1511 GCA_964440225.1 uncultured Thermoleophilia bacterium
CCCCCTATGCATGGCCTGACGAACTGTTGCGTCTGATCATGGCGGCGTGCCTGCGCACAGGGGCCGTTTACTACGAGACTCAGTCCGCCGCGGGGCCGGTGCCGGTCTATGACTTCCGAGGCTCTGACGAGTCCTTCCTCAAGATCACGCTGTTCAAGAAGGTGACGTTCCGCCTGGCCCAAGCGAGCCTGTCTCCTGAGCAGATGAAGCAAGCGAGCAGAGCTCTCGCTCTGCTGGGCGTGAGCGGCGTGGCGGAGTCCAGCAATGCCGTGGCAGCGGCGGTCCGCGATGTGGAGGAGAGACTGCGCGCCCGTCTTGATGAGGCGAGCGGTCTAGCGGCGAGGGGTCTGCCGATACCACCTCACCTCTTGAGCGGTGACCAGGCGCTGGTGCAGGTGGCGACTGCGAAGGACCCCGTGGCGGCTGTGACCGCCTTCCTCGCTGTGTGCGACCAGTGGAAGGCCATGAAGGACGACCTCGACAGGCTGTATGACTTCCAGAGGGCGGGCAAGTGGCGCGAGTACGAACTCTCAACCGCGCTTGTCGACCTGGCGTCCAATCATCCGCTCGGCGACGACGCAGATGGCGCCGCCGCATTTGAGCAGGCGCTCAGTGACATGACCGCGTTGATCGACGCCTGCCAGGTCGTCGAGCGCTGGTCGGACTATGGAGATGCGCGCGACGCCGCGTTCACGGCGTATCGGAATGCCTATCTCGCCGCCCATGCACGCGCACGCGCGGGAGCCGAAGCCGCAATGGCTGCTGTCCAGGCCGGCGACGCGTACGCGGACGCGCCCGAAGATCTGCGCGATGCGGTCGTGGTGCGGACCTTCGGGCCGGGAGGCGCATGCCACTACCCGGCCCTTGACGCATCGACGCTAACGGCGCTATTGGAGGCATCCAGCCGTCGCAGCCTGACCTCGCTGCGTGAGGCGCTCGTCGCGCTGCCGGGATATCGCCGCCAGGTCGAGGCCGACCTGCGCGCACTGGCAGAGGCTCCGCAGACCGCCGGCGTGCCGGTGTATCACTGCCATGTTTCTCATCTCCTGGGTCGGCAGTTCTCAACGGAGGCCGCCGTCGACGCCGCGATGCAGGCGGCTGCGGATGAGATGAAGGCCAAGATCCGCGACGGCTTCATCGTGATCGCAGACTGACGCGGTGAGCGACGTGTCTCACGACGAGGGCAGCCAGCGGTCGCTAGAGGGCCGGCAGAAGGACGCAGTGAGGGCGTGGGTGCCCAAGGTCCGGCGGAGCCTCGAGGACGAGTTCACGGCGCAGCTCAAGCGACTTGGCCTGAAGCGCAGCGGCAAGCACGACGACGTGACGACCATGAGCCTGCAGGGCGGCGATGTCGATGTGCGGCAGCGCCTTGAGGCGCTCCTGCAGCGCGAGACAATTGCCGAGGGCTCACCCGAGCGCGGCTTCGCAACAGCCGTCGGTGAGCTTGCCTACACGCTGCTGAACCGCCTCGTCGGATTGAAGGCCATGGAAGCCCGCGGCCTTCTGTACCT